>DALYHZ010000058.1:0-11867 GCA_031970635.1 Methylococcaceae bacterium
GTTTTGCAATAAATCGGCAAATTCTAAATTCAATTCCGCTTCGGTAAGTTCGCCATCAGACAGAATTTTTTGCTGTAAATCGATTTGCGCTAATCGCCGTCCAACCATCTCATCAAAAGCGATTGTAAATAAAGGCAGATTATGTGTGTGCAAACTCAAGCCCGCTGCCATTGCATGACCACCAAATTGCAAAATTAAATGCGGTTGTTCCGTCGCAATATCGCTTAACACGTCGCGCAAATGCACGCCTTCAATCGAACGTCCTGAACCTTTTAATAAATCGTGTCCTGCGGCGGCAAACGTAATAACAGGGCGATGCAAACGGTCTTTGATTCGTGCCGCTAAAATGCCGATGACACCTTGATGCCAATTTTCATCAAACAAACACACGCCCCATTTTTCATGTGGTTTATTGAGCGCAAACGTATCGGCGAGCAAATTCATCGCTTCTTGTTTCATGGTGTGTTCAATTTCACGTCGTTCGTTGTTTAGCGAATCCAAATGCGCCGCCATTTGTCGCGCTGTTGCGAAATCGTCTTCGAGTAAACAGCTGATGCCTAGCGACATATCTTGAATACGTCCAGCCGCATTCAATCGTGGCGCGATACTAAAACCAAAATCGCTGGCTTGTAGCGTTTGTGCATTTTTTCCAGCGACCTCGATTAACGCTAAAATTCCCGCGTGACTTTGACCGTTGCGAATGCGTAATAAACCCTGATACACCAGCGTTCGATTCACCTTATCTAATGCGACTACATCAGCAACTGTGCCGAGTGCAACGAAATCAAGTAATTGCGCTAAATTTGGTTCGGGAATGGCTTGTTGTTCAAACCAATGTCGTTCGCGTAATCGACTTCGTAGTGCCGATAACACATAAAAGATTACGCCAACACCTGCCACGGATTTACTGGGAAAAGTATCAAAAAGCAAATTCGGATTCACAATCGCATCAGCAAGCGGCAACGTTTTGGCTGGCAAATGATGGTCTGTAATTAACACAATCATGTCACGCTCTTTTGCGGCAATCACGCCTTCGTGACTGCTAATACCGTTGTCGACGGTGATAATGACTTGCGCGTTTTTTTGTGCGGCGAGTTCAACAATTTCAGGTGTTAAACCGTAAGCATGTTCAAAACGATTCGGCACAATAAAATCGACGTTTTTTGCGCCAAGTAAACGAAAGCCTTTCATGGCAACCGCACAACTGGTTGCGCCATCGGCATCAATATCAGCAACGATGCAAATCTTTTGTTGTTGTTCTAAGGCGGCGATTAAATGTGCCACCATCGTTTCCATATTTGAAAATAACCATGGCGAAGGTAACGTCGTTAAATGGCGGTCTAATTGTTCACTCGATGTTAAACCGCGTGCCAAAAAAATGCGTTTTAAAATTGGCGACAATGCGCCTAAATCGTCTTCTTGTTCTAAGATAGGACGCTGTGTAATGATTTTTTTTACGCCTTGATAATAAAGTGGAGTCATTTTTGGAAGGTCATAAAGTTTAAAGTGGTAAACATAAAGTAAAATAGCATTGTTGCGATATTGTAAAATGTGTCAAACTTTTCGTATTTTCAGCTTTAGTTGCCTGTGATTTCCGGAGTGAAAATGAGCTTACCCAATTGCAAAACCGATGATTACATCAGTGAACACGATTATCTTGAAGGTGAAAAAATCAGCGACATTAAATACGAATACATTGATGGTGAAGTGTATGCGATGGCAGGGGCGAGTAAAAATCATCAACGTCTTATTTTCAATTTGACGGGCGAATTGTATTCGCATTTAAAAGGCACACCATGCGAAGCATTCAGCTCTGACATTAAAGTTCGCGCAGACGCAGGCAAAAAATATTTTTACCCTGACATCGTTGTCGTTTGCGCTAACGATGACAAAGATGACTATTACACCGAATCGCCACGCATTATTGTCGAAGTGTTATCGAATTCAACTCGCAAATTTGATCGCACATTAAAACGTCGAATTTACCAAAACATGCCCAGTTTAGAAGAATACGTTTTAGTCGAACAAGACCGTGTGGAAATTGAAGTTTGCCGCAAATCAGAGCATTGGCAATCGATGTTTTACTATATCGACGATCACATTACGTTTACGTCAATTGATTTAACGCTTTCTGTTTTAGACATTTACCAACGCGTTGAAAATGACGAAATGCGCGCATTTTTAGCGTTATAAACTTTTTTAAATTTTTTATTTTTCTTTTTTATGACTGACATTTACTTACTCGCCGTTGAAGGCGTACAAAAATTGATTCCTTACAAAGCCGGCAAACCTATTGGAGAATTGGAACGCGAATTAGGTATTTCAAACATTGTTAAATTAGCTTCTAACGAAAATCCGTTAGGCATTGGTGAAAAAGCGCGTGTTGCCATTCAAAATGCCATTGCTGATTTAGCGTTATATCCAGATGGTAGCGGTTTTAATTTGAAAAATGCGTTAGCCAAAAAATATGCCGTTTCTTCAGAACAAATCACGCTCGGTAACGGTTCAAATGAAATTTTAGAATTAGTCGCACGGACATTTTTAACGCCAGACAATGAGGTGATTTTTTCACAACATGCGTTTGCCGTTTATCCGATTGTCACACAAGCGGTTGGTGCAAAAGCGGTTGTGACGCCTGCCATAAATTACGGTCACGATTTACTTGAAATGCTCGAATGCGTTACCGCTAAAACCCGCCTCGTCTTTATTGCGAATCCGAATAATCCAACGGGAACATTATTAACACAAGAAGCTCTCGAACATTTCATTGGTTTATTACCTGCACACGTTATTTGCGTGTTAGACGAAGCGTATTTTGAATTTGTCAGTCAAACCGAAGCAGTCGATTCTGTTTCATGGTTACAAAAATTTCCGAATTTAATTATCACACGCACTTTCTCGAAAGCCTACGGTTTAGCCGGTTTGCGCGTTGGTTACAGTTTATCGAGTGTTGAAATTGCGGATTTATTAAATCGCGTTCGTCAACCGTTCAATAATAATTCACTTGCGTTAGTGGCTGCGGAGGCGGCATTGAATGATGTTGAACACGTTCGCGCAACGGTTGAAAACAATACACTCGGCATGGCGCAACTCATCGAAGGTTTTGACGAGTTAGGCTTAACGTGGATTCCCTCAGCAGGAAATTTCGTTTCTGTTGATTTAGAACAAGATGGTCAGACGATTTACGAAGCCTTATTGCATAAAGGCGTGATTACACGTCCGGTAGGTGTTTATGAAATGCCGACTTTTTTACGCATTAGCATCGGCACACCAGAAGAAAATACAAAATTTCTCAATGCGTTAAAGGAAGTTTTAGCGAATGTTTAAAAAAATATGCGTCATCGGCGTAGGATTGATTGGCGGTTCGATTGCAAAAGTAGCGCGAGAAAATGGCTTAGTCGAAACGATTATTGGTTTTGGTCGAACTGATGACGTTGAAAATTTGCAACTTGCCAAAGATTTAAATGTCATTGACGAGTTTTACACCGATATTGAACCGGCTGTAAAAAATGCCGATTGCGTAATTATTGCCACGCCTGTTGCCGCGACGGAAAGCGTTTTGCATTTGCTAAAACCATTTTGGTCAGAAAACACAGTTTATTTCGATGTCGGCAGTACAAAAGGTAACGTGATTGATGCGGCAAAAGCGGTTTTTGGTTTTGTCCCCGCCAATTTTATTCCCGCTCATCCCATCGCAGGTGCAGAAAATAGCGGCGTTAGCGCGGCGTTAGTCGATTTATTTGTCAATAAACGTTTGATTATTACGCCGCTTGAAAATACCAACGCCGACGCATTAACTAAAACTAAACTGTTTTGGGAAAAAATTGGTGCAGTTGTTTCGATAATGGATGTACAACAGCATGACAGCGTGTTGGCGGCAACCAGCCATTTGCCACATTTGTTAGCGTTTGCGTTGGTCGATATGCTGGGACGACGCGATGAGAAAGAAGAGATTTTTAAATATGCCGCAGGCGGTTTTAGAGATTTCACCCGTATTGCCTCAAGCGACCCAACGATGTGGCAAGCGATTTGTGCGGCAAATAAAGTAGAACTTTTACCGTTGCTTAACCAATTCAAAACTGAACTCACGAAAATTCAGCATTTACTTGAAACGGATGATTACGCGCAACTTTTTGAATTATTTAGTTACGCGAACACAGCGCGACAACGGTTCTTAAATTATACTGAACAGACAAAATAAAATTTTTACGAAATATTTATATCTGCACCGGACGTTTATCTAATTTGCGTTGCAACGAACGGCGGTGCATATTCAATGCTCGCGCAGCGGCGGAAATATTGCCTTCGTGTTGCATTAACACTTTTTGCAAATGTTCCCATTCCAAGCGTTTTACCGACAACGGCACGTCACTAATTGCCGCCGTGGAATCACCTTCATTTTTAAGTAGCGCGGCAACAATTTCATCGGCATTTGCCGGTTTGGTTAAATAATGTGTTGCGCCTAATTTAATGGCTTCGACAGCGGTGGCAATACTTGCAAATCCAGTTAGCATAACAATACGCGTGTTATCATCAAGCGAAATCAATTTTTTCACCAATTCCAAACCGGATTCAATGCCAATTCGTAAATCAATCACTGCGTATTCGGGGAACATCTGTTCGGCAAGCATAATGCCTGATGCCACATCGTGCGCGACTAAAACTTCATAATGACGTTTTTCTAATGCACTTTTTAATACCATGCAAAACGTCTGATCGTCATCGACCAATAACAAACGTGGTTTGTCAGATTCTTCACTGGCTGTCATCTTCTATCTCATTAGTTAATAAGGGTAAGGTAATCAAAATTTGTGCGCCACCTTCAAGGCGATTAGAAAGTTCAATTTTGCCGCCTAAACGTTGTAACGTTGAATAGCTTAAGAATAATCCAACGCCTAAACCGTGTTTTTGGCTCATAACGGGTTGTTGACCTGCGAATTCAATCATGTCATCCGAAAAACCTGAACCAAAATCACAAATTTTAATCGTTGCGCTATATCTGTCCCATGTTGCATGAAACTCAATGCCTAATTCCACATTGGTTGCTTCGGCGGCATTATTTAAAATGTTAATCAAAGAATGCGTTAATGTTCGTTCGGCGATAATTTGTGCGTCCGTTACCACATCTGGGTCAATAAAAAAATTCAATTTTGTGCTGACTTTATGCGTTCGCCATTGTTTAATTACATCGTCTAAATAATCGCTAAGTAACATGACATTCCCCGATTCTGCTCGCATTTCACCGGCTGAGGCAGACATAACCGATAAGGCTTCTTTGCAACGATTGATTTGATCTTGAACGATTGCCATTTTTTGATACAAATCAGGATGGTTGCAATAGGCATAATCTTGCGTAAGTTCATGCACAATAATTGCCATTGTCCCAAGTGGCGTTCCCATATCGTGTGCGGCACTCGCGGCTAATGTGCCAAGGGCGACGACTCGTTCATCGCGTAACGCATTTTCACGCGCTTCGGCTAAACTACGTTCACGAATTTTTAACGTTTTCGCCAATTCCACCACGAAAAAAGCGACCAATCCCGCGCTGAAAACGAATCCAAACCACATTCCAAAAATGTGCAGATTGAAATAATTTTTATCGTTAATGGCATGGGTTTGTTCGAGCATTTCCAGATGACTCATGTCTGAAAAGTTAATGGTCGAACCATGACTTAAATGTGGCGCGATAGAAGGCAAGGGAATGTTGTAAACCATGAGGATGGTATACATGGACGTGGTCAAAATCACCATATACCACGCATACAATGGCGGTAACATGATGGCGGTAATCATCAATGGCAATAGATAAACCCAAATAATCGGATTCGATGCACCACCTGTTGTATAAAGTAAAGCGGTAATGCCTATAACATCAAGTACCAGCTGAGCAAAAATTTCCTGTGTGGTAACAGGTGATACATCCTGTAAGCGCAGCCACGTATAAATGTTGACAGCACCAATGCTGACAATAATCCACCATAAAGGACGTTGTGGTAAATTGATATATAGCCCGTAAGTGGAAATAAAAATTAAAAAGGCTTCGCTAAATAACATTAAATTACGCAGTACAAACAGCCATTTTAAGTTTTGTCTTACTGATAATTCTGATTTAGATGTGACGTAGGAAAACATGACAACTCACAATAATAAAGTTTAGATTGAGAGTAGTTTAAAGTGATTTTTAAATATAAACAGTCTTGGAAGTGTTATAAAACAAGCCTGCGACAATTTGTCGCATTTTATTGTATGCGGATTCTTGTTAACATGAACCAACTTTTAAATTTCTTACTATTTTTCGTAGCTGATTGCTAAAGTTGTGTTATATCCTTCCTAATACCTCAGACGACTTCATTTAAGTCGTCTTTTTTTTGCCTAAAATCCAGCCGCTTTTGTTTGTGCTTCAGCCGCCCCTGTGCTATCACCTTGCATTTCTTTTGCGTGAGCAATGAGTAACCAACTGTTTTTCTTTAACGCATTGTCTTTTCCTGCAAGCAACGCGGATTTTTTAGCTAATTCTTCAGCCAGAATGGGTTTTGATTGTTTCAAACGCAAAACAGCTAATTTATACAATAATTCACCATTGCGCGGTTCAATGCGAATAGCACGTTCAATAGCCGCCGCAGCTGATTCGATATCACCTGATTTTGTGCTTTGATTTGCCGCTGTCACTAATGCTGTCACAGCAGGCGACAAATTGGAACTCGATTCAGCGGGTTTAAACTCCGCAGGTGCTGTAGGCTCAAATTTCGGCACACCTGTTGCAGCAGGCTGCGTAGGCATGAGCAATGGACGAGAAGGTGGCGCAACTTCAATGACTTTTGGAATAGCAGACGGTGTAGATGAGCTAACAGCGGGCGCAACAGGTTCTGGTGGTGCGATAGCCTCTTGTGGCGCGATAGGTTCAGCTTTAATTTCAAGTGGCTCAACAATTGGCGTAAAGTCTTGCAATGGCTCGACTTTTACAACATCATCGCTTTTCTTGGACGCGACAGGCTGACGCGGCATCGCAGGCATTGGCGCATTGTAAGGGCGATTGCTACTGTAGACAGGGGCGGGCGGTTGTGTACCACTTAGTCCTGTACAACCCGTGATGAAAATCGGCAATACACCGCTACCGATTAAAATGATTTTTTTAATTAAAGTATGTTTCATTAAGACATCAAAATAATTCAATATCATCGTCGATTTGCTCTGCTTCTTTTGCATCTTTAATTGCCAACGCTTCTTCAATCGATTTACCTTGTAGGATAGCATCAAACATAATTTTTTCAGATTCCATCGTATAACGCGAACGGATCTCCATTTGAAATTTATGCCATTCAAATGGACTGTATAAACGTTCAGGTGTTTCAACCAATGAAGATAACCCTTTCAGATTAGATGTCACATGATGTAAACATTGTTGCAACCGATCATAAAACTGAAAAGCGACAATAGAGTCTTGAATTCGATCGCTTGTTTCAACACAACATTTTAACGCTTCTTCACGATTTGGCGTATCTTCAAACTCTAAAAGATGATTATAAATAACCTGCATATGTTCGACGATAGAGGTAAACGACTCTGTTAATGTATTTACTGAAACATCCGCCGTGTTTAGCATAGCCTCGACTTGCCCAGCCGACAAATTAAGTAATTTTGCAGTTTCGCGGACTTGCGTCCAGTCAAGATCGGGCATAAAAGAGCTAGAATTTTGAGTCATACGAGACATACCGAAATAAGAAATAAAATCAGACGACATTTAATATTATTTTTATGAACCGTCAATGTCTGCGCATTATAACAAACATCATCTACGCTGCAGATTTAAAAATGTGATTTTTTATGATTGTGCGTTGCCAGCCAGTCTATTTCGATTTCAGAAAATCCTGCTGCAAGGCGTAACGCGCGATTAAAATCACCTTTTAAGGTGCCGCCTTTTTCAGCATGGTAATTAAGTAGTAGTTGTTGGTATTTACTTTCGTGGTCAAACCCTCGTTGATTACACAACCACTTAAACCATTTTGAACCCAAGGCAACATGCCCTACTTCATCGTTTAAAATGCGCGTTAAAATTGCCACGGCATTTTCATCACCAAGTTGCTTAAATTTTTCAATGAGCGGTGGAGTCACATCTAAACCATGCGCTTCCATATTACGCGGTATTAACGCTAATCGAATCAACAAATCGGATGCAGTATATTGTGCTAAATCCCATAAGCCGCTGTGCGCGGGCAAATCGCCATAGTCCACATTAAATGTTTGTAATTTTAACGCGCATTTTAAGCGCAATAACTCGAAATGTTGCGCTTCTTCGTCGGCAACTTGTAACCAATCGCGATAAAATTCCTCTGGCATACCGCGAAAGCGATACAAAATATCCCATGCTAAATAGATAGCTATAAATTCAACATGCGCAATAGCGTGAAAAAATGCAGCTAAACCTGCTGGCGTAGACAATTTTCGTTTCGGCATGTCACGAGGTGGCAATAAAACAGGGCGTTCCGGAAAATGCACATCTTCAATCTGTCGCACCGAATTTAAGGATTCAAAATTTAATTTTCCTGTTGTGGCGAGTTGTTGCGTCTCATGTGTTAAAGCTAACAATTCGACGCAATTACTTTTATGTAACGCAATGTCGGCATAAGCAAAAATGTTGAACATTTTTAATACGCACCAATAAAGGCTTGCAATAAAATCGCGGCATTTGCCATACCATGATGCAAATTTTCCTCAATTTCTGCCATGGTAATTTCTCCTGCTGTTTTTCCTGCGCCCCAATTTGCCATCACGGCTAATGCGGCGTAATCCATATTCAATTCTTTGGCTAAAACGGCTTCGGGCATACCGGTCATGCCGACAATATCACAGCCATCACGTTCCATTCGCGCAATTTCTGCTGCGGTTTCTAAACGGGGACCTTGCGTACAACCGTAAGTAGCAATCGGGCTAACGTGTAAATTCACCGATGCAGCAGCGGTAATTAATCCGGCGCGTAATTTTTGGCTGTAAGGGTAAGTGAAATCAATATGCGTAACATTCCCATCGTTGCCATCGAAAAATGTATGTTCACGCGAATAAGTGTAATCAATAATTTGATCAGGAATGGCAAGATGCGCGGGTGTCATTTCTGTTGTAATGCCGCCAACTGCTGCCACCGCAATAATGTCTTTTACGCCTAATTTTTTTAATGCCCATATATTCGCGCGATAGTTAATCTTATGCGGTGGAATAGCATGTGGATTACCGTGGCGAGCAAGAAAAACGACATTCTTATTTTGAATTTCACCCAATATAAAATCGGCGGACGGGTTTCCATAAGGAGTGTTAACCGTTTCTCGACGAGTGATATTTAGTGCTGCAAGTTGACTTAAACCGGTGCCGCCAATAATTGCTAAAGTAGTCATGTGAGTTTCTCAATCAAAAATGAGTCTATATAAAAAGCGCATTAAATTAGCACAGGATCCGTGCATACGCACGTTTAGAATGGCATTCGTGACACACATAATCCTTATTCTGTTTATTTCGATAATTTTAAATGATGTATATTACGACGTAGACCAATTTTAAAGTGGGCAATTTGTTTGTCCTATTAAATCTTTTGAGAAACCATTCTGAATGAAAGTCCATATTTTTAATTTTCGCTCACTCAAAAATAGAGTAACTTTATTTATTTTGGTTATTTTCATAATTAGCCTGTGGTCATTGACTTTTTATTCAAACCAATTGTTACGAAAAGATACGCAACATTTACTAGGTGAACAGCAATTTTCAATGGTCTCACTTCTCGCCGCCCAAATTGACCAAGAATTAGCAGAACGATTAAACACCTTAGAAACGGTGTCAAAAGACATTACACCAGACTTACTACTAAACAAACCGTCTTTATTACAATTGCAGATGGAGAAATATCTCATTTTTCATGATTTATTTAATGCGGGTGTTTTTATTACAAAATCAGATGGCAGTGTTGTCAGTGATATACCACGTTCGGCTGAACGAATGGGGGTTAATTATGGCAATAATGATGCAATCGCTTTTGCATTCACCAAAGGCAAAGCAGTTATCGGACAACCCTTTATGTGTGAAATATTAAATGCCCCGATTTTTATATTGGCTGCGCCTATCCGAAATTCACAAGGAATAATAATTGGCGCAATAGCAGGAGTAATCAATCTGCGTGAACCTAATTTTCTCAGCAAAATAACAGAAAGCCATTATGGCAAAACGGGCGGCTATTTAATTGTCGAACGAGAAAACAGATTAGTTGTGACGGCAACAAATAAAAAACGGATTTTGGAATCATTGCCCGATTTAGGAAATAGTCCGGCAATTGACGACTTTGTTCAAGGTAATGAAGGCACAAAAGTTTTTGTGAACCCCGAAGGGGTTAGCGTGTTGCAATCGGTCAAACATATTCCACTCGCCAACTGGTATGTCGCAGTGGAACTTCCTGTCAAAGAGGCTTTTTCTCCCATCGATACCATGCAACAACGCATGTTTTTTGCCACATGTATTCTTACACTATGGGCAGGTACTTTGACATTATGGGTCTTAAAACAACAACTTTTTCCATTATTGGAAACGGTGAAATCCTTAGCGATGTTGGCAGATTCTGATGAATTGCCGCACCCTTTAGTGATTAAAAAACAAGACGAATTCGGGGATTTGATTCGAGGATTTAATCATTTATTGGAAATACTCGCGCAACGAGAAACCGCTTTAAAAGAAAGTGAAAAACGTTTTGAACTTGCTGTTGAAGGCGCAGAAGAGGGCGTTTGGGATATAAATCTTTTGAGTGGTGATGTTTATCATTCGCCACGTATGCGCGAAATGTTAGGTTACAGTATCGAAGAATTACCGCCTAATATGACAGTATGGAAATCCATTGCAAATCCAGAAGATTGGGATGTTTTGTGGACTCAATGGAAAGCGCATTTAGCTGACCCTAAGCAAGAATACCGTGTGATTGTACGTTTTCGTCATCATGATGGTTCATGGCATTGGATTCGTATACAAGGTAAAGCTTCTCGCGATGTCAGTGGTCGTGCCATCCGAATTACCGGTACTCATAAAGATATTACCGAGCGGCGATTAGTCGAAATGGAATTGTCGGATAACCGCGCCACAACGGTTACGTTAATCAACTCCATCCCCGATTTGATTTTTTATAAGAATTTAGATGGAACATATCTTTTTTGTAATGAGGCTTTTTGTGAGCTAATCGGAAAACCCGCTTCTGAAATTATTGGCAAAACGGACTATGAAATTTTTTCGCGTGAAATGGCAGATTTATCGCGTATTAAAGATACCGCCGCATTATCAACTTTAACAAGGCAATCTAATGAAGAATGGATTGATTATCCAAATGGACGGCGAGTTTTATTACACACACTTAAAATGCCGTTTTGGGGCGATGAAGGAAAAAAACTATTAGGCATTTTAGGGATTAGTCGAGATATTACCGAGCGCGATATTGCAGAAAAAGCCGTGCGTCATGCCAAAGATTTAGCTGAAGAAGCCACTAAAATGAAATCGGATTTTTTAGCGAATATGAGCCATGAAATTCGCACACCGATGAATGCAATTATTGGAATGTCACATCTTGCGTTAAAAACAGATCTTTCACCAAAGCAAAAAGATTATCTGAATAAAATACAACTTTCTGGCGATCATCTTTTAGGCATCATTAACGATATTTTAGATTTTTCAAAAATTGAAGCAGGGAAATTAACGATTGAGCAAACCGATTTTGAATTTGAAACGGTCCTGGAAAATCTTACATCATTGATTTCAGATAAAATAAACGAAAAGGGGTTGAATCTTATTGTGCATACGGATTCAAGAATCCCGAAATATCTAAATGGTGATTCGTTACGATTAGGGCA
>DALYHZ010000059.1:0-11825 GCA_031970635.1 Methylococcaceae bacterium
CGTTATTTTAGTCCGCAAAAATAAGCAAGATTTACTGACTTTATTGAGTACTTGAAAAGATTATATGCCATTTAGAAAATTATTTAGAGCATTGATGTTGACAACAAGGTATGAACTGGTAGACTTGCACACGCTAAATGGAGTTGCGACATTTTGACGCAGTCATTGCATTCGGAATGCAGTAAAGGGATGTAGAAATATGACTCCCGAAAAAATCGGGGATTTAGTAATTTTTAGGAGGTAGAAATGGCAGCTACAACTGAATCAGTGAAAGCTGATGCTGCGGAAGCACCGCTTTTAAACAAAAAAAATATGTTCGCAGGCGCGGCACTTTATATCGTGTTCTACGGCTGGGTTCGTTGGTATGAAGGTATCTACGGCTGGTCAGCTGGTTTGGATTCATTCGCACCAGAATTTGAAACATACTGGATGAACTTCTTATACATCGAAATGGTTCTCGAAATCGTGACCGCTTCTGTATTGTGGGGTTATATTTGGAAATCTCGTGACCGTAAAGTGATGTCAATCACTCCACGCGAAGAGTTAAGAAGACACTTCACTCACTGGGTGTGGTTGGTGATGTATGCTATCGCTATTTACTACGGTGCGTCTTACTTCACAGAACAAGATGGTACATGGCATCAAACAATCGTTCGTGATACTGACTTCACTCCAAGTCACATCATCGAATTCTACTTGAGCTACCCAATCTACATCATCACTGGTGTTGCATCTTTCTTATATGCAAAAACAAGATTGCCAGCTTACCAACAAGGTTTGCCTTTGCAATACTTAGTATCAGTTATTGGACCTTTCATGATTCTTCCAAACGTAGGTTTGAATGAATGGGGTCACACTTTCTGGTTCATGGAAGAATTGTTTGTTGCTCCTTTACACTATGGTTTCGTATTCTTCGGATGGGCTGCTTTAGGTGTAATGGGTGTTGTAAACATCGAAGTTCAAGCGATTTCTAAACTTCTGAAAAAAGACTTAGCTTAATATTTTAAGTAGTCTTCAGTTGTAATTACTATCTCCCGCTGCCTTGCCTACCCTTTATGGCAGGGCAGTAAAATTTGAAGATAGTATCAATAAAAATAATTTAAATCCTTTAGGAGGTAAGCTAATGAGCGCATCTCAATCAGCTGTACGGTCACGCGCTGAAGCAGTAAAAGTTTCACGCACATTTGACTGGATGATTTTGTTTACGTTGTTTTTCGTTGTACTTGGCGGTTATCACATTCACTACATGTTAACCGGCGGTGACTGGGATTTCTGGACTGACTGGAAAGATCGTCGTTTGTGGGTAACTGTTGCACCGATCGTGTCAATCACTTTCCCTGCAGCTGTTCAAGCATGTTTGTGGTATCGTTACCGTTTGCCATTTGGCGCGGTGGTTTGTGTATTAGGTTTATTGTTGGGTGAATGGGTTAACCGTTACTTGAACTTCTGGGGCTGGACATACTTCCCTGTGAACTTCTGCTTCCCATCAAACTTAGTTCCAGGTGCTATCGTATTAGACGGTATCTTGTTATTGTCAGGCAGCATGACATTGACCGCTGTATTAGGTGGTTTGGCATGGGGCTTGTTGTTCTACCCAGGTAACTGGCCAATCATTGCTCCATTACATGTTCCTGTTGAATACAACGGCATGATGATGACTTTGGCTGACTTACAAGGTTACAACTATGTAAGAACTGGTACACCTGAATACATCCGTATGGTTGAAAAAGGTACTTTGAGAACTTTCGGTAAAGACGTTGCTCCAGTATCTGCGTTCTTCTCTGGTTTCGTAAGTATCATTATCTACTTCTTGTGGCACTTCTTTGGTCGTTGGTTCGCTTCTACTAAATTCGTCAGTGGCGACGACATTTAATCCAAGAATTATTTACCACATAGGGGGATATATGAAATTATTAAAAGACAAAGTTGCTAAATTGTCCTTTGTCACATTGTTAGCAGCAACTTCAGCTTCAATGCTTTACACACCAACAGCAGCTGCTCATGGTGAGAAATCACAAGCTGCGTTCATGCGTATGCGTACTATTCACTGGTTTGACTTGAACTGGTCAAAAGAAGAAGTGAAAGTAAATGACACAATGACACTTTCTGGCAAATTCTACGTTTTCTCTGGCTGGCCAGAAACTGTTGATAAACCAGAAGTTGCTTTCTTAAACGTTGGTGAGCCAGGTGCGGTATTTATCCGTCAAGGTTCTTGGATTGGTGGTCAATTAGTGCCACGTTCAGCATCTTTGGAATTAGGTGAAACCTATGAGTTCAAAGTATTGTTGAAAGCTCGTCGTCCAGGCGACTGGCACATCCATGCTATGATGAACGTTCAAGGTGGTGGTCCAATCATCGGACCTGGTAAATGGACAACCATTACTGGTTCTATGAGAGATTTCGTTAACCCTGTTACTACTTTGACAGGTGAAACAATCGATCTTGAAACTTACAACTTGGATAACACTTACTTCTGGCACGCTTTATGGTATGCCTTAGGTTTAGCTTGGTTGGCTTACTGGATTCGTAAACCAATGTTCATTCCACGTTCAATTGCAATTGAATCAGGTAAATCAAATACATTGATCACTGCAACTGACAAAAAAGTTGGTGTAGCATTCACAGCTGGTACTATCGCATTAGTTGCGATGACTATGGCAACAACAAATGAAAAATATCCTGTAACAACGCCATTACAAGCTGGTTTGTTGCGTAATATGAAAACATTTGAAATGCCTGCGCCAACTGTTAGCGTTAAAGTTGAAGATGCAACTTACCGTGTGCCAGGTCGTGCTATGCAAATGACCTTGAAAATCACTAACAATGGCGATTCAGCTGTTCGTTTAGGTGAGTTCAACACAGCGTCTGTTCGTTTCTTAGACTCAGCTGTATTAGAAGATACAACTGGCTATCCAGATGACTTATTGGCTGAAGATGGTTTAACTGTTAGCGATAACAGTCCATTAGCTCCAGGTCAAACAAGAACTATTCAAGTTACTGCGTCTGACGCGGCTTGGGAAGTTTATCGTTTAGCTGACTTGATCTATGATCCAGACAGCCGTTTTGCTGGTTTGTTGTTCTTCTTCGACGAAGCTGGCAAACGTCAAATGGTTACTGTGGATGCTCCATTAATCCCAGTATTCATCTAATCGTTTAGCGTAAGCTATCTGAAAAGAAAAACCCCCGTTGTTGTGTGAACAGCGGGGGTTTTCCTTTATGTTCTTATAAAAAATCAAAGCATTACCTGTTTGTGTAATAACAATGTATTTGTGATATGGGATAAGATTAAAACTGAAAACAAACAAAAAAAATAATAACCTGCATTTAAAGTAGGGAATCAACTTAATCTAAATCAATCCGCATTTATCGGTAAACTCAACACCTCAATAAATGAATAGAGCGTAAAAATTTTGTTGGAACTATGCTTGCCATATCAATTTTTCATTTCAGTGGACACTTAAATTGTCAAATTGACATTTAATTCTTATCAAAATTTCCAGTTTGAACCGCCTATAATTAAAATGAATTTTTTAAAGGTTACGAGAGGAAATATCAGTAGTTGTTTCGGCTACCAGCATTTTTCATGTCACGAAATTATAATGTTTATACCCATCTATACATCTCGTTTTCGACGATAAAAATAAATTCCACCAATTACACTTAACATCGCAAAACTGCTGAGCGCAATCTGAACTTTCTTTGATAATTCGAAAGGATTTGCACCAACATGAAATATAATTTTCAATTTATCTTCATTTGAGATGGCTTCTTCGCCGCCGATGAGTAAGATAAGCGCGTAATCTCCTTTTTTGTTTAGTTCTGCTTGTGCCTGGACAACGCCGGTTGAATAAATTTGTGGAGCTATATAATTTAATTCGCGTATTTCATTGAAATCGATTTGTTTATCACCAGTTTTTTCGATTTCAACTATGCGAATACTAATTGGAGTTTTGCGAATATCTCGGTCGATTAAATCGGCAGTGAAAAAGGCTTTACCTGTATCAGGTAATTCCTGACAATAGGGCTTTAATAAAGCATCACGGTCATTACCTTGTTGTGGTGATTTGGGTTTTAAGTACGCGCTAAAATGAACAGCATAAAAATCATTTGTAACTAAACAACCAACGCTGTTTACATCAGCAATCTGGGGAGGTGTTCCAAGTTTTTCTGATATATCGCAGCCCGTTAAGAGTGTGCTGGTAAAAATTACGCTTAAAATAAATTTATTTTTCATATGTTATGGTTTAATGGTGAATTGGAATTTTCCAGTGACAATATGTGTATCAATTGAAACGACGCGATAACGCACTGTGTAAGTATCCGCAGGTAAATCAGGAATGGTACAGTATAAGTGTGAGCCGTCCAGCAATTCTTGTTGGGCGTCTTTATTGTCTACACGATTTCCTTTGCTATCAATAACCGCTACTGCCTTGTATTCACTACCGACTTTATCGTTAAACCACACATCGATTTGTTTAGGCGAAACTGTAAGCGTTGCATTTTGTTCCGGTTTCGATCTGACCATAATGGCATGTGCAAATGAAGGAAAGGGTAGTGCAACAATGACAATAAAAATAAATGATTTTAGAATGCTTTTTATATGATATGTTTTCATAAATGCCATGTGTACTAAAGTTAACTAAAAAATGCATTATAACCAACTAAACGCTAAACTTTCTAACCTTAAAACTATGAAAATGTTAAAAATAACGATGGTCATTTTTCTTTTATTGAACAGTGTTATCGTGCAAGCTGATGAGTTTTTGCCAGAGTTTAGTTTTCCTGATGTTGACGAAAAAATGCACAGTATTTCGGAATGGAAAGGTAAGACATTAGTGATAAATTTTTGGGCAACGTGGTGTCAGCCGTGTTTAAAAGAAATTCCGGCGTTTTTGCAATTACAAACGCAATATGGCAAACAAAATGTGCAATTTATTGGAATTGCCGTTGATGAAGTGTCCGCAGTAATAAGTTATAAAAATAAAGCGGTAATTAATTATCCGATATTGATTAGCAGTGAATGGGAGAGTTTTAATTTGGCACAGCAGTTGGGAAATAATTCAAATACGGTACCTTACACAGTAGTTGTTAATTCAACTGGAAAAATCATTTATCGTCATGCAGGTGAAGTCAAAAAAGAAGATTTAGAGTCAGTAATTGCGTCAAAATGAGTTAATACAACCATGTCATTACCCATTGACTGCTTTGTTTAGGTTGTTTTTCCGTCCATAAAATTAAAGCGTTATTTCCACTTGAGACAATACGTGGATGTATTGCATTTGTACCTGTTGTTGATAAACGACGCGGTGCAGACCATGACGCGCCATTGTCAATTGACTGAGCAGTGAAAATTCCTGTGCCTTCTGTACCTATTTCATCCCAAACGATAACAACGCGATTTTCTAAAACGGCAATATCGCTGTGCGCCGCATTTTTACTAATTTTGACAGGCATATTGATGTTCGACGTTACAGCGTATAAACCAGATTTCGAAGGTTCACCTGTCCAAACACTGGCATAAAACGCATTATTTTCATCAAATGCAATGCCGCCGCCAACGTGTGGGCAACCGTCGAAATGCCAATTAAATTCCCCGATAGTTTTTTTACTTTGCCACGTTACGCCGTTATCACCTGAACTGAGCAAAACCATATCACGCGGATTCATGTCTCGATACAGCACATGAAATTCATCATTGGGTGAAATGGCAAATGTATTCCAGCAACATGAACAGCTTGAATCGTCAAGTTTTACAGGTGGTTGCCAATTTTCGCCATTATCCATTGATCGCGCATAACGCAAACTTTGATAACCATTTTCTTCGGGGTCAGCCAGCCAAATGCTGTGAAAAATTCCTTTTTTATCTGCAATTAAATCAATGTGTGATTGGTCGCCACTATTGTCTGCTGCTGGATTTTTTCCAGTTTGCCATGTTTTTCCCGCGTCGTGAGAGTAGAAACTGGTTAACGCGCCACTGTTTGGAATTTCCCCTTGTGTTTGCCACACAGCAATTAAATTTTTTCCATTTGCGGCAATTTGCACATCATTTCCACGCGAGGCAAGAACTGGTTGCAAATTATGACCAACATCAACCGGCTCTGACCAATGGCTGCCATTATCCTCAGAATGTAAATAACGAATCGTTTGTGATTTATCTTTTTCAGATTTCAATCCAGAAATCAGCGCGTGCAGCGTTCGCCCATCTTGATAAATGTCGAAACTGCTAACTTCTAACAATCCAACGGATGTTTTTGGATAAAACGTCATTGCCAGATTTTGCGGCGCAACAACGGTCGTGCAACTTGCCAATAATAACGCGCTCGCAGAAAAAATTGTTTTAATCATGAGTCAATAAACAAATAGTGAATTTTAATGGCTTTATTATAATAGCGACTGGTCAATTCACCGTGAACATTTGGAAGGCGTTATGAAAAATAAAAATAAAAAAATCATGTTGATGTCGGTTATTGCGTTAATGGGACAAAATGCACAGGCGGTAGAGTTTAAAAATTTTGATGGTATCCGATTTGTCAAAATCGAAGCGGGGTGTTTTCAAATGGGACAAGATAAACAAACCGATTTAAATGCGAAAGACAAACAAATGACAGAAAACGAATTGCCTCAACATAAAGTGTGCATTGATAAGCCGTTTTATTTGGGAGAATCCGAAATTACCCAAAAACAATGGGAAGATGTGATGGGGAATAATCCCAGCAAGTTTAAGGGCATGTATCGTCCGGTTGAAAGAATCAGTTGGAATGACACGCAAACCTTTATCGAAAAATTGAATGACCGTGAAAAAGGCGATTTTTACCGTTTACCGACCGAAGCTGAATGGGAATATGCGGCGCGGGCTGGCACGACAACGGTTTATTCGTTTGGTGACGATCCAAAAGTGATTCGAGATTATGCGTGGTTTGGTAATGAAGGTTATGGCGGCGACACGCATGAAGTTGGGCAAAAAAAAGCAAATCCGTGGGGATTGGTTGATATGCACGGTAATGTGTGGGAATGGGTGCAAGATTGGTATTCCCCCAATTACTATAAAAATACTCCTGAAATCAATCCAAAAGGGGCAGAAACAGGGCAATATAAAATTTATCGTGGTGGCAGTTGGGTTACAAAATCGAATAACTTACGTTCTGCTGTGCGATACAGCGGTTTACCCTCAACGCGTAGCGGTGATATTGGTTTTCGTTTAGTACGAGAAATAAAGTAAATAATGTAGTGCGACAAAATGTCGCGCGACATTTTGTCACATTTTCAAACGGTTAGTTGATAAGTACACTAATACCATCTTACGAAAGATCTGAGTAAACAGAAACGTAAGAGGCTTTTTGAATTTATTTGATAAACCGAGAAAAAACATGAGAAAAATTGAAAAACGTCACGCAATCGTTATCGCAACTGCAATTTCAGCATTATTAGGTATTGTAGCTTTCCAACAGACCAATGCTGCGGGCTCAAAATCCAATGAAGTACGAAGTATGGCGTGGTATGCTGCAAACCTCAAAATTGCGGAAGCTAAAAACAAAGAATGTCGTGCTGACCCAAATAATACCGAATTACAAAGCACACCTGATTGCGTTAATGCGCTTCAAGCTGTGGAACTTCGCTTTGGGGTGAAGCGTTAATCCAAATGGTTAGAGACGTTTTATATTACGTCTCTAACCACATGTTTTGTTACTAAAATTGAATCAGCCAGAATTTTAAGTTTTATAGATTTAATCCCGAAAATTCCAATACTTCCCGTTTGTTTCACGCAAACTTTCAACAGTTAAGCCTTTTCGATTTAATCGCACCGTCATCGCGCCACTGTCCGCACTCGTTAAAAATTTCGCATTGACCGATTGATAACGCGTCAACACGTCTTGGCTTGGATGATGAAATTGATTGCGATAACCGGACGGAATTAACACCGTTTCAGGTTTAACCGCTTCCAAAAATGGCAGTGTAGACGAGGTTTTACTGCCATGATGTGGCGCGACTAATACATCAGCGCGTAATTGTTCATGGGCATTTTCAACCAAGCAATTTTCTGCATTTGCTTCAATATCACCGGTCAATAATACCGCGCCATTTGCCGTTTCAATTTTTAGCACGCAAGAATTATTGTTATCTGTTTCAAAGGTTTTCGCAGGCGAAAGCACCGTAAAATCCACATTATCCCATGTCCAAGATTGTCCAGCGTGACAGGTCGTTGTTTGATACGGAATAAATTTTTCTGGCACGCTGGTTAAAATTTCTTGTACCGGCAATGCTTGTAAAACTGATTTTGCTCCACCAATATGGTCGTTATCGCTATGACTAATTAATAATGTGTCGAGCTGTTTCACGCCTTGATAACGAAAAAACGGTAACACCACTCTTTTTCCCATATCACCGCCATTCGGAAATTTCGCGCCGGTATCGTAAAGTAAATCATGATGTTGCGTTTGCACCGAAACGGCTAAACCTTGTCCAACATCTAACACCGTGACAATTGCCTCGCCGTTATTTAATTTCGGAACTATTGGAAATAGTAACGGCAAATTTAAAATGATTCCTAACCAACGTGCTGGAATGCCGCGCGGTGCAAATAACCACACCAATCCTAAACACGATAAAAGCAACGTAAAAAATGACGGTTGCGGCATATCAATACTGGCTAATTCCAAAGTCGTTGTAGATTCCAACGCCATCATGAACTTCTGCAAAATAAAATCCAAAATCAGAAAAATATTGTCTGCTAACCACGGTAAAACGAACATTGCCGCAATGAGTAATAACGCTAACGGCACAACGACTAATTCTACAATTGGTACAGCGATAAAATTCACCACGGGTGCAATCAATGACACTTGTTGAAAAAAGAACAGCAATAACGGCGATAAACCTAATGACACGGTAAGTTGAATATCTATACCATTTAACCAATTCGGTGGCGATTTTAAACGTCCCGTAACTCGATATAAAATCAAGGCGACGGCTAAAAATGACAGCCAAAAACCAACCGATAACACCATCGTTGGGTTGAAAATCAGCATCGCTAACAATGCCATCGCAAAACTTTGTAAATGCCCCAATTGCCGCTGATAAAAACTCGCCAACGCCACCATACCAATCATAATCACGGCACGTTTTGTAGGAATCACATAACCCGCCAAACTTGCATAACCCATCGCGGCAAATAAACTCGCTAATGCTGCGACACGAGGCGGCGAAATACGCAATGTGCCAAAACTTGCCCACAATTTTAATGTCAGCCAATAAACCAAGCCTGCAATTAACGCAATATGCGAACCTGAAATCACAATCAAATGTGTCGTGCCAGTAATTTGAAACGTGTCCCAATTTTTTGCACTCAAACCGTTATCATCGCCAATCGTTAAGGCTTTCAATAACGCCACACTCAGATTTTCGCCATAACGTTGCGTTAAAGTATCGCCAACTTTTTGCCGCAGCGCGTTAATGTTAAACGAAGCGGGTGCAACAAAAATCGGTGGCGTTTTTGCGTAAACTGTTCCCGTCGCGCCAATGCCTTGCGTAAATAACCAACTTTCAAAATCGTGTCCGCCTAAATTAAAATTAGCATGTGGGCGTTTGAGTTTGACGGTAAATATCCAGTGTTCGCCAGCATGTAAAATGGTCGTTGGTTCGTACCATGAAAGTTTGAGTTTATCGGGTAATTTTTCAGTGGATTTTTCAACCGTAAATTCAAAATTGGCGCGTTGTAAATTTTGGTCGGGTAAATTTGAAATTTCGCCGGTGACGGTGAGCGGGATGCCTTCAAATTCGGGTGATAATCGGTCATGCAATTGATAATAACCAAAACCGCTTGTCCATAAAAAACCAATTATGAAAAAGAGCCAGTGAAAATAGCGTAACCGTGCCATAATTGCCGCTAATGCGCCAGTGACGAGTAACCAGTTTAAGGAAGGCAATTGTGCGAATTGTTGCACTGCCAAATCGCCACAGACAAAAGCAAGAGCGCGACCTATCATGCAAGAAAAATAATAATGAATGAGGAAAAAAGAGAATGGCTAAAGAATTGATTGAAAAAATGATGCACAAATTTATTCCCGACCCAGATGTCATTAAACGCCATAAAAGTCTACAGTTTTTAGGTGAGAAATTACACGATCCGAATTTATGGCATTTAAATCGGCGGTCGATTTCGATGGCGTTTGCCGTCGGCTTATTTTGCGCGTGGATTCCAACACCTACGCAAATGGCAATTGCCGCAGCGGCAGCCATTTATTTTCGGTCGAATTTGCCCGTTTCAGTTGCGTTAGTTTGGGTAACAAATCCGTTGACCATGCCGCCGTTATTTTATTTCGCCTATCAAGTCGGATTATGGATTTTGAATCAACCGGCGGCAGAAGGCGATTTTTCGCTAACAAACGTGTTATCTGGCTTGGGTGACGTGTGGCAACCTTTTTTACTAGGTTGTTTGATTATGGGGGTTTTATGTTCGAGCGTTGGCTATTTGGGCATGAATAATTTTTGGGCATATCATGTTAGAAAAAAATGGGCGCATCGCCACGAAAAAGGTCGTAAATTCGCACGTTATTCAATTTTTCATGCGGTAGAATGGCGACGTTAATTCAAGATATAAACCTTACAACACTTTTACAGGAAAACCGTGAACAATAAACAACGCAACCCTTTCGCCTCACGCGACAAAAATAATACATTTAATAAAAAACCTAAAACTGCGCGTCATGATAAATCGAAGGTGACAGAGAAGTCACCAACTCAAAAAAGCGTAGTCAATCCAGAATCACCTGAACGCATACAAAAAGTGTTAGCGCGTGGTGGTATTGGTTCACGGCGTGAAATTGAACGTTGGATTACCGAAGGGCGATTGAAAATCAACGGCACGGTTGTGACGCAAGGGACGCATTTAAAAGCCGGCGATTATTTGCAAATCAACGACCGCGTGGTGCATTGGGAAAAATTTGCTATCCAACCTACGCGCGTATTGATTTATCACAAACCCACTGGTGAAATTGTTACGCGCCACGACCCGCAAGGTCGTCCAACCATTTTTTCTCAATTGCCTAAATTAGATACTTCGCGTTGGATCGCAGTCGGACGTTTAGACGTGAACACTTCGGGTTTATTGTTGGTGACAAATAACGGTGAACTTGCCAATAAATTGATGCACCCATCTACGGAAGTTGAGCGCGAATATGCGGTGCGAATTTTGGGTGATGTGCCTGAAGAAAAATTAGAATTACTCAAACAAGGCGTGCAACTCGAAGACGGCGTGGCGAAATTCGACCAGATTTATTTTATGGGGGGCGAAGGCGCGAATAAGTGGTATCACGTTATAGTCAGCGAAGGGCGAAACCGACTAGTACGCCGTTTGTGGGAGTCGCAAAATGTGGTCGTCAGCCGGTTAATGCGTGTGCGTTATGGACCGGTGGTGTTGTCGGATGGTTTGCGTTCTGGGAAATGTTACGAATTAACAGCCAAAGAATTAGAATTACTATTTGAGTTCGCAGGATTATCTGCGGAAAAAACGAATGTCATGAAGGGGTAAAATTATGTCAAAACCAACATTTATAGATATTGCAAAAAGTGTTATCGCGGCAGCAACGGGTATTCAAAACAATAAAAATCGTGAACAAGATTTCAAGCACGGTTCACTGTCAGCGTATGTGATTGGTGGGATTCTTTTCACGATAACGTTTATCGGCGTGATTATTTTAGTTGTTTCGATGGTGTTGTAACAAAGCGTTAAATTTTCTGTGTTCTACGACAGGAGTAAGCCATGAAATCAAAATTAGTTGTTGCTGTACTTATGTTGACATTGCCTGTATTGGCAAATGCAGAGCGAT
>DALYHZ010000060.1:0-11572 GCA_031970635.1 Methylococcaceae bacterium
GACTAAATTTCGCGCCACCAATTGTCGAAAGACAGAGTGCCACTGCGTTTCATCTAAGTCTTTGCCAATGCCAAAAGTGGATTGTTTATCATGACCAGCTTGCTGAATTCGCGCGGTCTGCACACCTTGCAGAACCTCAATAAGATACGCCACACCAAAACGTTGACCCGTGCGAAAAATACACGATAACGCTTGTTGTGCGGCGATTGTGCCATCCCATGTTTGCGCCGGTTCTAAACAACAATCACAATTTCCACAGGGTTCGGTTTTATTTTCACCAAAATATTGCAACAAAGTTTGTCGTCGACAATGCACTTGCTCACATAACGCCAGCATGGCATCGAGTTTGTAATTTTCTAAACTTTTGTGCGTTTCGTCGGCATCCGACAGCGCAATCCAACGTTTTAAAATCACAATATCTTGTAAACTGTAAGCCATCCACGCATTTGCCGGCGCGCCATCTCGCCCAGCTCGCCCCGTTTCTTGATAATAGGCTTCAACACTTTTCGGTAAGTCCAAATGCGCGACAAAGCGAACATTCGGTTTATCAATGCCCATGCCAAACGCAATGGTTGCGACAATCACGATGTTATCTTGCATTAAAAACTGTTGTTGATTGCGTTGCCGCACGTCGGTTGATAAGGTAGCGCGTTAATGCCTTTTTCATTTAACCATTCGGCAACCGAATCTACTTTTTTGCGCGACAAACAATAAACAATGCCCACGTCACCGTCGTGATGTTTACGAATAAAATCGAGCAATTGTTGACGTTCTTTGCCGGATTCTTTTTGCACAATCGTGTAACGAATATTCGGACGGTCAAAACCGCTGATATAAAGTGGCGCGTGTTCAAGTTGTAAACGTTGCTGAATTTCAAGGCGCGTGCGTTCGTCAGCCGTTGCGGTTAAAGCGATGCGTGGCACGTTGGGAAATTGCTCATGCAGAATCGATAAATTTAAATAATCCACCCGAAAATCATGTCCCCATTGCGACACGCAATGCGCTTCATCAATGGCAAATAAAGCAATCGACAATGATTTTAAAAACCGTAATGTGGCAGGCATTGCCAAACGTTCCGGCGCGATGTAAAGCAAATCAATATCACCAGCCAGCAATCGTTGTTCGACGAGCTGAGTTTCCTGCAACGTTAGCGTAGAATTCAAAAATGCCGCATGAATACCGAGTTGATTTAGTGTATTAACTTGGTCTTGCATTAAGGCAATTAAAGGCGAAATCACAATGCCTACACCGTCTCGCAATAAAGCAGGAATTTGATAACATAACGACTTTCCGCCACCCGTTGGCATTAACACTAACGCATCTTGACCGGCAATTAAGTCGTTAATAATAGCTTGTTGTTGTCCACGAAATGCTGGGTAGCCGAATACGTTTTTCAAAATTTTGAGCGGCATATCGTTCATTTTTATTCCAGTCGCGTCATAATAGCTGCACAATATAAACAATAATTTTTTATTTTAAACTTTCGTTTTGTTCTTATGCTTGAAAACTCCGCTGAATCTTCCTATATCGCTGACATTTTGATTGTTGATGATACCTTAGCAAATTTACAGTTGCTCACATCTATTCTTAAAGAAGAAGGTTATAAAGTTCGTCCAGCAAGTTCTGGTGCTATGGCATTGCAAGCTATCGCAAAAAAATTGCCGGATTTAATTTTACTCGACATTAAAATGCCTGAAATGAATGGTTATGAAGTGTGCGAAGAGTTAAAACGTAACGCTTTCACACGAGACGTACCAATTATTTTCATTAGTGCGCTCAGTGACGTTGCTGACAAGGTCAAAGCCTTTAGTGTTGGCGGCGTAGATTACATCAATAAGCCATTTCAATTTGAAGAAGTCAAAGCGCGAGTGAGTACGCATTTAAAATTACGCGCCTATCAAACAGATATGGCAAAAAAAGTAGCAGAAGGCATTGAAAAAATTAACGGCTTAAGTCAGGAAATTATTGATACACAACGTGAATTGATTTTCACCATGGGTGAAATTTGTGAAACCCGTTCGCATGAGACAGGACAACACGTTAAACGGGTAGCAGAATATTCTTATTTGTTAGGTTGTTTGTGTAATTGTTCGGATGCAGAGCTTATTCGTCAAGCAACGCCGATGCACGATATAGGTAAAGTGGCAATCAGTGATGATATTTTACACAAAACGGATAGATTAACGCCTGACGAATGGGATGCGATGAAAACCCATACCACCATAGGTTTTCGTATGTTATCCATTTCGCAACGTCCATTATTGCGTATGGCCGCTGTGGTCGCGCTTGAACATCATGAAAAATGGGATGGTAGCGGTTATCCGAAAGGTTTAGTAGGCGAAGAAATCAGTTTAGCCGGACGCATTACAGCAGTTGCGGACGTGTTTGATGCGTTAGGTGCGGTGCGCTGTTATAAATCTGCGTGGGAATTACCCAGAATTTTGGATTATTTTCAAGAGCAGCGTGGAAAACATTTTGACCCCGTTTTAGTGGATTTATTTTTTAAACATTTGGATGATTTTTTGACGATTCGAACGAATCTTGTAGATTAGTAAGATTTTTCAGATTCAGAAAAGAAATAAAAATTGAAACAATATTTTGTAATACTTAAAAGTAATTTATTTTCAAGAGAATTAAAGAGACACAAATATGACGCATAAAATTAGAAAAGCGGTTTTTCCTGTCGCTGGTTTAGGTACGCGATTTTTACCAGCAACCAAAGCTAGTCCAAAAGAAATGTTGCCTATCGTGGATAAGCCGTTGATTCAATATGCTGTAGATGAGGCGGTGGCGGCAGGCATTGATACGATTATTTTCGTGACAGGGCGCAGTAAAAACGCGATTGTTGACCATTTTGACAAAGCCTATGAATTAGAAAATGAATTGATGATTCGCGGCAAAACCGAAACGTTGCAAATGATTCGTCAAATGATGCCGCCCCATGTGTCATTTATTTTTATTCGCCAAGCCGAAGCGTTAGGTTTAGGACATGCGGTGCATTGTGCTAAACGTGCCGTGGGCGATGAACCTTTTGCGGTTATTTTAGCGGACGATTTAATTTGCAATGCAGACAATGGTTGTTTGACGCAAATGGTCGCCCAATATCATAAAAATCAGTGTAGTATTTTGGGCGTAGAGCGTGTCAATCCCGAAGAAACGGATAAATACGGGATTGTAAAAACGAAAGAACTCACACCTAATTTGGGACAAGTGGATTTAATTGTCGAAAAACCTTCACCAGATCGTGCGCCATCAAATTTAGCTGTTGTGGGTCGTTACATTTTAACGCCGACCATTTTCAGAAAAATTGAAGAAACGGGAAAAGGCGCGGGGGGAGAAATTCAATTAACAGACGCGATTGCTGCATTGATGTTAGAACAAAATGTGTTTGCGTATGAATTTGAAGGCAAACGTTATGACTGTGGGTCAAAATTAGGTTATTTACAAGCAACAGTCGAAGAAGCCTTAGTGCATGATGAATTAAAAGAAGATTTCTTGGCTTATTTGAAAAATTTTGTGGCAAATTTACCTGCTTAAACGACGTGGCGTGGAAATGAAATCGTATTATTTAAAAAAGAGTTCGCTAATTAGCGTTATCATTTTCACGCTAATGTTAACAGGGTGCGTATATTGGATTCGTGCGTTTCAGGTATATCAACAAATGGACGAGTTTGATAAACATTTTGCTATAATCGTCACAGATGAATTTACACTGCAATTCAAAGAACCCATTTTATACAGCAAAGATTTTGTATCGTTATCAAAACTTTATCCCAGTGATGATTCGCCCACGGCGGAAGGTCGAAAATGGCGTTATTGGTTTCGAAAAATTGATGCTGCAGGTAATATCATAAAACCTGAAATTAAGTTTTACTCTGACTTGTATTTCAACAAAGAAAATAAATTAACAGTGTGGTCGTTTTCATCACTATTTTTACAAATTGCCCCGCCGAAATTTTTAGAAGTGTCGTTACGCTCTATCGGTGGCGCGGAAATCGATAAAGAGAAAAAACAACTTAAAGCTAATAGTGCGTTACTGGAAAAAATATCAGAAGATTTGCCTAAAAAAGCGGTTGTAGTCGCAAAATTAGGTGAACCGTTAGAAATCAAAGATGAACCCGAACAAGAAATTTATATTTACCATTTCTTACTTGAAACGCACGGCATTGAAAAAGGTTACGAAGATCGGGCATTAAATGAAGTGAAAATTACCTTTGATAAAAAAACGCAAGAATTAACACGAATGGCAGGACGATTTGCTGGTTTAAAAGTGTCGATTAACTATAAAAAGTTTTTGGCTGAACAATCCGAAGCGGATTGATTTTTAATTTTCAGGAGATTTAGATTATGCATAATAAGAAAGAGAGTGCTGTATCTGTGGAAACAGATTCAAAATCAAATGATGATGCAAAAGAAGTTTTAACAACTTTGGAATCAACACCGTCCGCAAATGAAGAGTCGTCAGTCGAGGTGACAATCCCGGTGCGGGCGATTATTCCCGTAAAATTTAGGCGAGCAGATGATCATCTTTATTTGGTTGCCAGCCATGCTTATTGGAAAGAGAAAATATGTGAGGCAATCGAAAACAAAGGCACACTCGATGACAAAGAGATTTTTAAAGATGATTCTTGCGATTTAGGACGTTGGTTACACTGTGAGGATGATCATCCGCATGTATCGCATTTGCAAAGCTATCATGATTTGAAAAAACGCAATGCGGAATTTCATGTTCAAGCTAGTCGAGTTGCGGAATATGTTAACGCTAAAAAATACGATGCCGCAAAGCGGCTAACGGAATGCACATCTGCCTTTGAATCTGCCTCTAACGCGGTCATTATGGCAATCTTTCGGTTAAAAAAAGATTTTGATATTGAACGCGCTACGCACAATCATCATAAAACGCCACCCACACAATAATTACGCCTTAACATTTCCTGCATGTAAACCGCATTCTTTTTTTGCACTGTCTTCCCACCACCAACGCCCGACGCGCTCATGTTGATTTGGTAAAATGGAACGTGTGCAAGGTTCACAACCAATGCTTGTAAATCCGTTTTGATGTAACGGGTTGTAAGGCACTTGGTAGGCTTCGATATGATCCCAAACTTGTGCAGAACTCCAATTGAGTAACGGGTTAAATTTAATCAAGGTATGTTCGGGGGTTGAAAACGCACTATCAATTTGTACTTCGGGTAGTTCTTGGCGCGTGTCTAAACTTTGATCTTTACGCTGCCCCGTAATCCACGCATCAACATTTGCCAATTTACGGCGCAACGGTTCAACTTTGCGAATACTGCAACACTCTGTATGACCATCTTCATAAAAACTAAATAAGCCTTTGTTTTTTACAAATTCGTCGAGTAAATCACGATTTGGACTTAGCACCTCGATGTGAATGCCATAATGTTTGCGGACTTGTTCAATAAATCGATAGGTTTCAGGATGCAATCGTCCCGTATCGAGGCAAAAAACTTGAATATCTTTGCGAATATTTAACGCTAAATCGATTAACACTACGTCTTCTGCACCGCTGAATGAAATGGCAATGTTGTCAAAATTTGCCAACGCAGATTTTAAAATGACACGCGGATTTTTACCGGCTAGTTCTGTTTGTAAATTTTCAATATTCATGGTGTTAAGGTTGTGAAAAATAATGTTGTAAAAACTGTTCAAAAGGCAGTTGTGGCATGGCTTCTAATTCACGTTGTTTGGCGTGTGATTGCGCGGCAAGGTCAATAAAGTGTTGGCGCGTTGTCTCATCAAGTGATTGTTGTGCGAAAACCGCCGCGTGTTGCATGGATTGTTTGACCGTAAAACAGGCAAAGGTTTTTTCGGTTTGCCGCATCGCGTCAAGCATTCGTGCTGACGGTGTTAAATCCGAATTTTCAACAAGTTCGCGTTGCACGGTTAACGCTTGTGAATACGGTTCGCCAATTTCTGTTGAATCCAATGCCGCACAAATGGGTTGCATTGCTGTTAAGATTTCTTCTGCCCAATTTTGCAACGTAATAGGTTGACCATTTTTTTGCAATTGCACATTGGGTTTGCGACCACTGTTTGCCACAATTAACTGATTGCTGTTGTTAATTCTTAATTCATCCGCATTGATTTCCGGACTATCGGTTAGTAGACACGTTAGCAATAATGCTTCAATAAATCGCGCCGTGGTTTCGTCAATGCCAAGCGGATGAAAGGGATTTAAATCTAATGCACGCATTTCCACATATCGCACACCGCCACGTCGTAACGCTGAAGTCGGTTTTTCGCCCGATAACGCAATTTGTTTCGGACGCATGATGCTGTAAAACTCATTTTCGATTTGCAAAATGTTGGCATTTAATTGTTTGTATTCGCCGTCAACGCATACGCCAATTTTTTCGTAATCAGGATAAGGCGTACTAATCGCGGCACTTAAACTTCGAACGTAACCGTCTAACGTATTGTAATCAATTGCTAAACTTGCCTGATTTTTACTTTTATAACCAATATCACTCATGCGTAATGAGGTGGCGTAAGGATGGTAAAGCGTGCCGTTATCGAATTCTTCAAATTGCGCCATAAGGGCAGGGCGACTTTTAAAAAAGTTTTTACAAATCGCCGGTGATGCGCCAAATAAATACAAAATAATCCAACCGATACGTTGGAAATTACGAATCAACCCAAAATAGGCGGTATTTTTAAATTCGGCTAAAGTTTGCGAAGTATTTGCTTGCGCGTGCAAAAACTCCCATAACGGTTCTGGCACAGAATAATTGAAATGAATGCCGGCAATGGCTTGCATGGTGCGCCCATAACGGTGCCAAAGTCCGTGACGGTAAACGTGTTTCATACGTCCGATATTTGAACTTCCATATTCTGCAATGCGAATGCTTTCATCACCATCAATGCCACACGGCATACTCGCGCACAACAATTGTTCTTTGTCTAAATTTTCATAAACAAATTGGTGAATGTCTTGTAAATTTTTTAACGTGTCTTGAATATCCGCAAACGGCGGCGTAATCAATTCAATTAACGCTTCCGAATAATCTGTGGTGATTTGCGAATGTGTTAATGTTGAACCTAACGCATACGGATGCGTTGCTTGTGAAATCAATCCGTGTGCGTTAATGCGTAGGCTTTCTTTTTCAATGCCTTTAAAACCGCCGCTGAGTAAATGAGGATTTTCTGTAAGCCAATGGGTCATGAAAATTAAAAAATGAAAATGACGAATAGGTGCATTATACGTTAGAAACGCATACGGGCGTTATTTGCGCGATTGTAAAAATGGTTTAAATCGTCACTTACGCTGAGTTACACTTTAACAAAACAATACCCATTGAGTTCAATTTTATGAAACATACGCCATTAACGGTTGCCCAACTTTATAAACCTTGTGATTTAACGCAATTAAAATTTAATGCAACAGACGAAATAGCAGATATTGACACTATTGTTGGTCAAGAAAGAGCTGTAGAAGCCATTAAATTTGGCATCCGAATTCATAAAGATGGCTACAATATTTTTGCGATGGCACCAGCGGGAACGGGGAAATTATCAACGATTATGCAATTAGTGGAACATGAAGCCTGTCGTCAGGAAATTCCTTCTGATTGGTGTTACGTTAATAATTTTAAACAACCTGCTAAACCAACGGCTATTGCATTAAAAGCTGGTCAAGGATGTATTTTCAAAGCCGATATGGAACAGCTTATCGATGAATTAAGCATTGCAATTCCAGCGGCTTTTGATTGCGATGAATACCGTTTTAGAGTCGGCGAAATCGAAGAACAAGCCCGTCGCCGTGAAATCGATGAACTCAGTGAATTGCGCGATAGAGCGGCTAACGCGCATATTATTCTTACGGAAACACCAGGTGGCTACAATTTCGCGCCTGCCGATGAAAATAATGAACTCATCACGCCAGAACAATTCAGTAAATTCGACAAGGAAAAACAGCACGAAATACAAAATGCACTAATCGAATTACAGCAACAATTGGAAAATTTACTAAAAAGTTTCCCCTCATGGCGTAAAGAAACAAAACGTAAATTACAGGCTTTAAACCGTGAGATTGCAGAACTGGCGGTGAATCACACGCTTGATGAATTGATTGAAAAATACGCTAAACAAGATGCCATTTTAAGTTATTTGCAAGATGTGCAACTTAACTTAATTGAACATGTCAGAGATTTTATTCCGCGCGCAGATAAAGCGATTTCTTTTATGGATTTTCCATTGGAGCAAAATCCTTTTAAACGTTATCAAGTCAATTTAATAGTCGATTTTAGCCACAAAAAATCCGCGCCTGTCGTTTATGAAGACCATCCTAATTACGGTAATTTATTGGGTCGCATTGACCATCAAGCGTACATGGGGTCATTGGTTACGGATTTTACATTTATAAAACCCGGCGCGTTGCATCAAGCGAATGGCGGTTATTTAATTTTAGATGCGAGAAAACTTTTACTTCAGCCTTATGCGTGGGAAATGTTAAAACGCACGTTACAAGCACGCGAAATTCAAATTGAATCGATAGAACGCGCGTTAAGTTTGAGTAGCACATCATCATTAGAACCCGCACCGATACCGCTCAATTTAAAATTGATTTTGGTGGGCGATCCGCTGATTTATTATTTATTGAGCAGTTATGACCCAGAATTTCATGATTTGTTTAAAGTCGCGGCAGATTTTGACCAAACTGTTTCAAGAGAAAATAGCAGTCTTGAATATGCACGATTATTAGCCACAATCGCGCGACGTGAAAAATTAAAACCGCTCAGTCAAAATGCGATTGCGCGAGTGATTGAACACAGTTCGCGCATGGTCGGCGATTCGGAGAAATTATTTACGCATTTGCGCAGTATTAGAGATTTATTGACGGAAGCAAATTATTGGGCAGAGGATAACGGACATCCTCACATCACAAACAGTGATGTTCAACAAGCTATCGACCACAAAATTCATCGATTAGATAAAATTCGCGAAAAACTTTACGAAAATATTGCGCGTGGCACGACGCTTATTGATCTTACCGGAAAAGTTATCGGACAAGTTAATGGCTTATCTGTGTTGCAATTGGGCGAATTTTCATTTGGACAACCTTCGCGCATCACGGCAACGACGCGCTTAGGCAACGGCAAAGTAGTCGATATTGAACGAGAAATCGAATTAGGCGGCGCAATTCATTCTAAAGGTGTATTGATTTTATCCAGTTTTATTGCCTCACGTTATTCGCGTAAAACGCCATTTTCTATTACCGCAAGTGTGGTGTTTGAACAATCGTATGGGCATGTGGAAGGTGATAGCGCGTCGTTGGCAGAACTTTGCACCATTTTGTCGTCATTGGCGCAAATTCCACTGCGACAAGATTTAGCAATGACAGGCTCAGTAAATCAATTAGGACAAGTTCAACCCATTGGCGGCGTGAATGAAAAGATTGAAGGATTTTTTGATATTTGTGTCAAACAAGGATTGACCGGAACACAAGGCGTGATTATCCCTGCAAGTAATGTTAAACATTTAATGCTACGTTGGGATGTGGTTCATGCTGTCGAAGCTGGACAATTTCATGTTTATGCGGTGACAACGGTTGATGAGGCTTTAGCGTTATTGAGCGAATTAGAAGCCGGTGCAGTTGATGAGCAGGGAAATTATCCATCAAACTCTTTTAATGCCCAAGTTGAAAGTCAATTACAGCAATTTACGACTTTATGGAAAAATTTTAATTCAAAACCCTAAAAATTCGGGATTCGAATTTTGATGGCTGGTCACACTAAATTTTTGCCCATCTTCGAGTCGTAATGCAGTCAATTCACGTCCCCAAACACAACCTGTATCAAGCGCATAACAATTATTTTTTTTATAAAATCCTAATGCTGACCAATGCCCAAAAATAAGTTTTGTTTGCGCCGTTTTACGATCTGGCACATCAAACCATGCTAATAAATGTGCGGGTTGTGAACCTAATTCACCGTTATATTCAAAATCGAGCCGTCCGGCTTTGTCACAAAATCGCATTCGCGTAAAACAATTAAAAATAAAACGAAGTTGTGCAACACCTTCTAAATCGTCTGTCCACAAATCGGGCTGATTACCGTAAAGTTGCGCTAAAGTGCTTCTGTAATCTGCTCCGCGCAACGCATTTTGCGCCAAAGTCGCCATGACTTGTGTTTGTGCTAAATCCCACTGCGGCGGCAAACCTGCGTGTAATAAACCAAAATCATGTGCGTAATGAAATAGTGGCTGCTGACGTAACCAATCGAGTAATTCATCTCTATCTGGCGCATTAAAAATGGCTTGCAGCGTGTCTTTTCTCTTGATTTGTTCTGGAAAAATGGCAGTGACTAACAAGTGAATATCATGGTTTCCTAAAACTGTTACGGCAGCTGTCTCTAATTTTTTTACAAAACGCAGTGTTTCTAACGACTTGTCACCGCGATTAACTAAATCACCCGTAAACCATAATTGGTCAGTATGTTCATCGAATTTAATTAAGTCGAGCAAATGCAATAATTCGTCAAAACACCCTTGCACGTCACCAATTGCGTAAATAGACATAATTTTTAATGCAGTGTGCGAGGAATAGATAATGTAAAACGCGGAATAGGCGCATCAAATGTTTCGCCTTTATTGTCACGAAATGTGTAAAACCCTTGCATGGTTCCCACATCTGTTTCGAGCAATGCACTGCTGGTGTAGCGAAAATGCTCTCCTGCGTGAATTTGTGGACGCATTCCAATAACACCATCACCGTGGACTTCTTGAATCTTACCGTTAGCATCGGTTAAAACCCAATGACGTTGTAATAGTTGCACCGTACTTTTACCGGTGTTCGTGATAGTGATAGTATAGGCAAAGATATAACGATTCTGGCGCACGTCTGAGTCTTTTTCGACAAACGACGCGGTTGCCGTGATGCTAATAGTGTGATCTTCATTCATAACAATAATGGCAAAATTCCGTGAATTAACTGATATTTTTTGCATTTTATCCTAATTCACCTCAAATACAGGTAAACGATTCTTTATGAAGTATAGAAATTATTTGATTATGTTATTACTAGCCACTTCGCCGTCGATTCATGCAGAGGATGGTAAAGATTTATTTCTCGCGGCAATGAATGGCAAAGAAGAGCGTGTAATCACATTGCTCAATCAAGGTGTAGATGTAAACAGCAAAAATGCAGGTGGTCGCACAGCGTTAATGGCAGCGTGTTTTAGTGGTAATTTACACAGTGTTAAAACGTTGCTTGCTTACGGCGCAGATGTGAATGCCATCGATAATGCGGGAAATTCCGCGTTGATGGATGCGTTAATTTTTGGTGATGAAGACATTATTAACTTGTTAATTAAAGCGGGGGCTAACGTTAACGTACAAGATGCACAAAAAGTACCGATTTTAGAACGTGCTAAAAAAATTAGTAGTGAAAATGTAATTAAACTTCTGGAAGCGGCTGGCGCAAAAGGTGCCGAGCCCCCGCCACCTCCTGAACCCACTGCCGAAGAACTTGCCGCCAAAGCAGAAGCGGAAAAAGCCGCAGCGGAAGCCGCTGCTGAAAAACCAAAGAAAAAACGATAAGGAGGTGCGTTAT
>DALYHZ010000061.1:0-11390 GCA_031970635.1 Methylococcaceae bacterium
CAATCTGTTGAAATCCGAAATTTGACATAATTTCTGATGATGTCTTTGGTTTTAATCCGAATAGTGTTTTTTATGTAAACAATGGTCTAGTTTATGGTGCTGATTTGACTATCATGGGGACTTATACTCAAACAAATGGTGTTTTATCAATCACTTTCACGACGGATGCAACTCACAGCAATCAAAGTTACGCAGAGCAAAGTCGCATCAACGCCTTACTTTCATCAATCACTTATAAAAATACAAACCTTCAAGCCTCAGGTTCAATCCCGATTCAATGGACATTTGACGATGGTTCAGGGCAATCAAATAGTTCTGGGACGAGTATCACAAACGTAAGCATTACTCCGAGCTATACCATTAACAATTTCCTCAGTGCGGCATCTGGTCTAGCAAATAACAGTGTCATAGTGACAGATACAGGCACTAATTTTGCGAGTGCGTTAAGCATCACTAACTTCACGTCTAATACTTCGAAAATTATTAGCGTGGCTGTTACTGGTTCTGTTGATGCAAACACATTACTTACATTAGATGGTATTTTCACAAATGCAATTGATGCAACAGCTGTAACTTCAATAACCGGCACAGCAAGCAGCATTGTCAGCGTGGTCAATGCAACAGGCATTACCAAAGCCACTAATTTCACAGCGACTCTATCAGATACATCAGTTAATGTTTCAGATTTAAATACAATTGATGCGGCAACGACGGGCGTTATTAACGCAAATAGTGTTACGACGCTTGGTGGTACAACTTCTGAAATTCAAACTACCTTAAATGCAATAGTACTGGGACATATAACTGATACCGGATTAAATAGCATTGGTTTTAATAACGATGCAACCAACACCCTCACCATGGTTGATGCAAATGTTAGTGCTAATAGCGTATTAACAGTTGGTGCGTTTTCTATGACAAATCCCTTAACTTTTGATGGTTCAGCAGAAACTGATGGTAAATTCAGCATAATTGGCGGGTCTGGTGCAGATAACATTACAGGTGGCAGTGGTTCAGATACTATTGTTGGTGGTAGTGGCAATAATACAATTTATGGCGGAAATGGCGCAGACAGTATTATTGGTGGGACAGGTGCAGACAGTATTTCTGGTGGTGATGGTTCAGATACTATTTATGGTGGAGGTGGTGCAGACAACATTTCCGCTGGTGCGGGTAATAACGTTATCGTCATCACAGATCACACAGCCCTGTCATCCATTGCAAGCATAGATGGTGGCACTGGGAATGATGATACATTAAGTATTGTTGGTGATTCTGCAACACCACCAACGGCTGGTAATATTGTTGATACTGATTTTACACATGTGAGCAATATTGAAAGATTATCCGTTGAATCTACTGTAACTGGAACACTTACGTTAGGTACTCATGCCTCTGCAACAGGTATTAAATACGTTGATGTGTCTACATCTGGCATTACTAAAATTAATGCGTATGATGATGCTCATGGTTTGATTATTTCTGCTGGTACGGCAACAACAACCATCACTGGTGGTTCAGGTAATGATATTATCAACATGGACGCGCAAAATTCTCCTACAACTATTACGGGCGGCGAAGGCAGCGACACCATCAATTTATCAGTATCTCACTCGTCTAAAAATACGATTGTTTTAGGTACAATTTCTAAAGATACCATCAACAATTTTCGTTCTGGAATAGATACCATTAAATTAGGTGGTACAACGCAGGCAGTTGCAAAAACTGTTGCTGACTTAACCAGTGCCGCTGTGGCTCAAGTAGATACGGTGACAATTAGTTCAGCAACCAGTGGTAATACGATTACTATTGGTGGTGTGGCAACTGCGGATGTAACAGTGACTCTCGATGCTACAAGTGGTGCAAGTGTTGATGCGGCCGCCGCTGTTCTGGTTACCGCTATCAACGCGGCAACAGGTGTGCATGTGACTGCGGCTGTAACAAGTGGAGGAGCTTTAACGTTAACAGCAAAAGTTGCAGGGGTTGGTTTTACTGAAACTCAATCTGCAACAGGTGCAACGCTTGCTGCAGTACAACATACAACAGCCAATGCTGTTTACGCTGGTGTTGCTAATGAAATTATTTTTGACACCTCTACAAACTTGGGAGCATCAGCCATAAACATAGGAGATCAACGCGCCGCAACATACGTTCCACACTATGCCGTCGCTTCGGATACTGGTGCAATTTACTATGATCCAGATGGAAATTGGACTGATGCAGATACCAAACAAATTGGGGCTATTGGTGTTGTAAGTGGTATCAGTATCAATGATTTCACAAATTAAATAGTTTGACTACAGTAACGCATCAATTCCTAAATTCGCCAACGCATCGGCACGTTCGTTGCCGATGTTTCCCGAATGTCCTTTGACCCAACGCCAATCGATTGTGTGCGGCTGAATTGCCGCATCTAAACGCTGCCATAAATCTTCATTTTTCACCGGTGCTTTGGTAGCCGTTTTCCAACCGCGTTGTTTCCAATTCGGCAACCATTTGGTAATCCCATCTAAAACATATTTAGAATCAATGTGTAATTGCACGGCACACGGTTTTTTCAAAATCTCTAAGGCTTGAATCGCCGCCATTAACTCCATTCGATTATTGGTTGTTTCTTGTTCGCCACCGTGTAATTCTTTAACCACACCTTTGTAACGTAAAATAACGCCCCAACCGCCCTTCCCTGGATTGCCACGACATGCGCCATCTGTGTAAATAATCACTGGCTCACTCATGACTTTTCGCCGCCGCATTTAATGGATTTGCCAAAGTAAAACGTGGTACAAATTTTTTAACCGGTGTCATAGCAATTGGATTATAACGTCGCTTAATGGCTCTCACCGCATAAGCTGTAGAGGTTAAAGAAAAACTATTAAGTGCATCCGAACCATTTTTTGTTTTTGTACAATTCAAATAAAACTCCGTTTTACTGCAAACTTCAAAATTCAATAATTTCAACCAATCAAATAAACGTGAACGGGAAATAAAATGCCCGTGCCACGAATACGCTAATCGTTTATCGAGTAAAAATTGATAACGCACCCAAAAACTCCATGGATTAAAATTCATGACAAGTAAAATTCCTTCGGGTTTCAAAACACGCTCTAACTCCCGAAATGTCTGAAACCGTGCGGCATCAAATTCGAGTAAATGCGGCACGATTATCATGTCTACACAATTACTTTGCAGTGGCAACGCATACGATTTTGCCTGAATTTTGTTCGCTTCATCCCATCCCAAATTTTTGGCATCGAGTACCGAAAAACTTTGATATAACGAACAATCAATAAAATCATTTTCCCAACCCAGTCCGCCGATTTGTAAAATTGTTTGCTGACAACCAACTGTAATTGAACGCTGTAAATAAGCGACCTCAAGCTCCTTTAATAATTTTCCGCGCGGTGTTTGGTAATAAGCAAATAGAAAATCGCGTTTCATAAATTCGACTCGTCTTAAGGCTGTTTTAATGATTTTGGGCTAAAAAATTACTATAATCAATCCAATTCATAACTACAAAGGTCAAATGATGCCGATTAAAGAAAACAGACACGTTAATTTATTATTGATATTGATGACTCTTACCGCTGCGGGTTGTTCGCAAAATTCAAAAGATGCGCTTACTGTCAGTGAACTTGCTCCCGATGTCGGACAAACTAACGCTTATGTTGATCGTTACTATCAAAATTACCAAGCGATAAATAAAGCAGAAATCAACAAAACCGCTGCTGCTCATAAAGATACAGTATGGGAACGGTTGTTATCTTTATATTCCTTGCCTAAGATTGAAAATGAACGTATTGATCGTGAAATCGATTGGTATTTAAGCCATCCTAATGCGTTGAACACCATTCAACACCGCGCCGAGCCTTACTTACACCTCATTCTTGACGAAATCGAAGCTAAAAATATTCCCGGTGAATTAGCTTTATTGCCTGTTGTAGAAAGTGCATTTGTACCTAATGCGTATTCGAAAGCTGATGCTTCTGGTTTATGGCAATTTGTACCCGCAACAGGTCGCATGTTTGGACTGCAACAAAATGCGTGGTATGACGGTCGTCGCGATATTTATGCGTCAACCAAAGCGGCTACCACTTATTTAAAACAACTCAGTGAAACCTTTGATGGTGATTGGTTGCTTGCACTCGCGTCTTATAATTGGGGCAAAGGCAACGTAAAAAAATCTATTGAACGCAACGAATATCGCAACATGCCGACCGATTATTGGTCGCTTGGCATGCCTGATGAGACGGCGAGTTATGTGCCGCGTTTATTGGCGATTGCGAAGATTTTTGCGAATGCTGACCAATATAATGTCAATTTGCATCACATTCCAAACAAGCCGTATTTCGAGGTCGTGCATTTAGATTCACAATTGAATTTAAGTAAAGCGGCAGAGATGGCTGACATGTCGTTGCATGATTTTTTAAAACTCAATCCTGCCTTTAATAAATCTAAAACTGCGCCGGAAGGTGCTGGACCACGTCGTTTGTTGATTCCTGTGGCGAAAGCAGAAGCCTTCAAAGAAAATTTAGCACAATTACCGTTTGAAGAATGGCTTGCATCATCAGGTTATGAAAACGAAACGGATGATGCGGTGGATGTTAGTCACGATCCCGTTCGTCATCACGATGTAAGAGATGCAAAACCGATGATAAGTCGTAAAGCAAAAGCTATCGAGTCTGTTAAATTGGCGGCTAATGCAAAACCAAAACAAAGTGTGAAAGCCTTGTTGACGGCAAAAAAATCTGATGGCAAAAAAACAGTTGCTGTTGCTTCAAACAATAAATCTGCAACAAAAGGGAAACCGCTCGCGATGCCAAACAACCATATCGTTGCCATGGCACAGAAAATCACAGCAAATAACAAAGTCTTAGCAGACAAAAATAAAGTGGTCGCAAAAACTCAAAAAGTTACCGCTAAAGTGCCTGTTACCGTTGCTGTTGTCAGTAAGAATACGCCTCACAAAAAAACTAAAACATCAGGCTAGATGTTATCTGTAGCGACTTTCAATAACGAGAGTCGCTACAAATTAAAACGCATTTGCAATCCATTGCAATTCGCCATTTCCTGATATTCCAATCACATCAAAACGCAATCGTGGCATATCGCTTTTTAGCGTTTGCAAATAAAATTCGGTTGCGGCACTGATTTTCGCTTGTTTTCTAAAATCTACACTTTCTAGCGCACTGCCATATTTTGCATTTTTACGAAAACGTACTTCTACAATAACCAATGTATCACCATCTTTCATAATCAAATCTAATTCACCGTGTGGGCAACGAAAATTACGTTCAACTAACGTGAAACCTTGCGAAATTAAAAAATCACAGGCTTGCTGTTCTGCCGATTCGCCGCGCAGTAAATGCGCCGCTTTTGATTTATTTTCGCGTAATGACATTGATGCTTTCATCTAATTGTGTTTCGTCAATATAACCAACAGCACCTTGTGTGCATTTCACATAATTGATGACATCGGCTGTTGTATTAAATTCATTTGGCGGGGTGCCTTTACCGATATAACGCCGCACGGTCCAATAAGCAGTATATTTTTCTTCATCTTGATTCATGAACTCTTGTAAAAATCGGTTACGTTCTGGCATTCCTACTTTGACAGCAACAGGCGTAATGTTAATCCCCGCGACTGAAATAACTTTTCCAGTGTAAATTTTTTGAACCATTACAACATCAATTTTTGGCACATTACTATTTCCAATAATAACAATATCACCCGCCTGCACCTTCGCACATCCTAAAGAAACAGCTAATGACAAAATGTTAATCTTTGTTTTCATAACACGTCGCCTCAAAACACAACGCTGTAAGAAAACGAAAAGATATTGATTAGTCTATGTCCAGACATTTCACTAGCAGGCGGGTCAACAAAACTCGACGCGTCGCCTATTTTCGTCATTGCCCATTCAGCTTTTAATTTACTGGTTGGCGTGATTCGATAGGATGTTCCCACTGCCCATGTAGTCTGATCGTAGGTATCCATACTCGTTGCGCCAGCTTGTTGAGCCGCATTCAGTATTGCCGCATTTGGAATAGTATTGGGTACACGATTTTGGCTTACGCGATTATAAAGGTTGAGCGTTTTATCCATCGATTGTAAATGTGCCACGCTAACGTAAGGAGTCCACGCATCAAAAGATTTCAGCAAAGCAATATAGCCGCCTTGCGAACTCGGACCGGTTGTAATATTTCGCACATCACGACAAACATATTCACCCATAAGACGAAAACCGTCCTTTAATGCAATGTCTGCTGCCACGGCATAAACGAGTGTATGCGCAACTGAAACATTCGGTATACCCGTTCCAGGAAGCGATTCAGATGTTTGATAATAACCAACATTAGGTAGGATAGAAACAAAAGGAAATGTAACAGGCAAATCACTGCCATCGGTAAATTTGATGTAAGTATCGTGTGCGCTAAGGCGAAAAACATCATCTTCGTGTTGAAAAGTTAGCACTGAACCGAAGGCATCCATGTTTATTTCGCTGTAACTGGCTTTTGACGACAATGGTAAATAACTGTAAGCGGCTTGATGGTAATAAGCATTGGCAGTTCCGACATAGCCATCAAGCGTTAATTCATCTGCACCGATATTCCACGTTTTGCTCACCATCACGCCATTTATATCTGTTGTAGGCGCTGCCGCATAAACTTCTGATGGCAAACGTGCAAAATCAAACGTTGCGCCAATGTCGGTATTAGCACTGTTTAAATACAACGGCACGCGCAATTTACCACCGCGAAACAATAAATCATTGGTCGGTCGCCACGATAAAAATGCCCAAGTCAGTGTGGGGTCAATGCCGTTATCACTGCTCATCGATGGTGCAACTTTGGCTTGCACCGTAATGCTAAATTCGTCAGTTAATTTAGCATCCATTTGTAATCCTAATAATGAATCACGTTTAAACGTGCCATCATTATTTAAAAAACGTTGGTAATTGTAACGTTGATCAGAAATCGCAAAACCTGCCGTCGCAAAACCCGACAGTGAAATATCATTTCCAAATAATGAAAAATCTGTCGCGGCAACGACTGCCGTAGTATCAAAAATAGCCACTATTGCAAATGTCCACTTTTTACAGGTTTTCATTATTTTTAATCTCTTAATCATCTGCCAGCGTTTTAGTGACGTATAGAATATCATTCTTAATGGCGATAAATGCGTCTACCATTTCAGGGTCAAAGTGTGAACCTTTACCTTCAAGAATGATTGAAACGGCATTTTCATAACTCATAGGTCCTCGATAAGGACGATTAGAAATAAGACCATCAAAAACATCCGCAATCGCCATTAACCTCGCCGACAACGGAATGTCATTTCCTGCTAATCCGTTTGGATAACCTGAACCATCCCATTTTTCATGGTGATAGCGTGTAATTTCCATGGCGATGGTTAGAAACTCACCATGTGAACCTATATATTCACCTGCTTTTTTTAGCATCTCAAAACCGAGTTGGGCATGCGTTTTCATAATCGTAAATTCTTCAGACGTCAATGTGTCATTTTTTGACAAAATGGCATCAGGAATGGCTATTTTTCCAATATCGTGTAATGGGGCTGACTTTCCTAATTGCTCAATATAATGCGGTGAGAGTAACGCGCCATACTTAGGCAATTTCGCCATTTCTTTAGCGAGTAACATCATATAATTTTGAATACGACGAACATGATTGCCGATAGTTTCAAAACGAAATTCGACCAATGACACCATCACGCAAATCAATGAGTATTCTAAACCGTTAATTTCTACGAGCTGTTGCTCTACTCGGTTTTGTAAAAAATCTTGCCAAGCCTTTGCTTCAAGCTGTGTTTTAACACGCGCTTTAACAATAGGTGGGCTGATAGGTTTATGAATAAAATCGACTGCCCCTACTGAAAATCCTAATTCTTCATCTTCGATTTCATTTTTGGCAGTTAGAAAAATGACAGGAATTTTATGTGTTTTTTTATCGGCTTTTAAACAGCGACACACCTCATAACCGTCCATTTTTGGCATCATAACATCGAGTAAAATTAAATCAGGCGTTAAATTGTTTGCTAATTCGAGCGCTTTCGCGCCGTTATTTGCAACGATGATGCGATATTGATCTTTAAGTAAATTTGAAATCAAACTCAAATTAGAAGGCGTATCATCCACCACCAAAATAGCGGGGCGGTTACTGTCAGATATTGTCATGGGGCTTTCCTTATCGCGTAGCTAATTTCGATAACAGCGTATGTGCGATATCAAATTCAAAATTTTTAATTGCCGTTTCGAGTTGATTCATCACTTGCGGTGACAACGCACGATTAAAGGCTTCACGCTCATTTTCCCACAAATCAATCACATCACAATCGCCTTCGCTTAATAATTTCATGAAATGTGCTAAACAATCAGGCAACGTGTTAGCCGATATAAAAGACGATGGAATCGGTTTTATTTCAATATGATTAACATCAAAAAATTGTTGTAATCCTATAAACATAGGCGATAAGAGAGGCGTTATTTTTTCCAACGCCATTGTAGCAACATCTACTTGCTGATTCTTGCAGGCGTGTTCAAATTCTGCAACAGGGAGGGGAATTTCTTTTATACCTAATGTTCCCAATAAACTTTTTAACGTATGCGCCAAACGTTCAGCTTCATTCCATTCGCCATTGGCAATATGGTTTGAGAATAAATTGTAATAATCGGCAAAATCATAGGTAAATTGCGAGAGCATTTGTAAATATAATTCGGAATTTCCAGCCGCACGGCGTAATCCCTCTTCGACATTCAAACCCGTTATATTCGGTAATGTCTGTGCGAATTCAGTGTGTGAGGCAATCGATTTTATCGCTTTATTATTTTCCAGGTTCGCGTTGTAGTATTGCGCTAATGTTGCATAAAAATCGTTGACCTCAATAGGTTTACTAAGATGAGAATTCATACCAATTGCACGACAACGTTCACGTTCTTCTGTCATTGCGTGTGCGGTCATGGCGATAATGGGCAATGTCTCATAACGCGCATCCATGCGTAATAGACGTGTTGCTTCATAACCATCCATCACCGGCATTTGTAAATCCATTAACACGACATGGTAATAATCGGGGGCAACCTTTTCTAAGTGCCTAATTGCTTCCTCACCATTATTTGCAACTGTTACCGTAATGCCCCGTGTTTCCATCAATTGAATCGCCAATTTTTGATTGATGAAATTATCTTCCACTAATAACACGCGCATGCCATTGAGATTGACATTACATTCATCGTGATTGCAATTTCTTTTCTGGGCATTGTCATTTCCTGTCACATCGTTAAGTAGTTGCCGTAAGGCTTCTGGTAAGATGGGCTTTAATAAATGCTTAATATTTAATTCATCTGCGATTTTGTGCATCATGTCTGAATCATACGCAGAAACAATTGCTATTTGAGGTAATAATGCGTCGCTATTTTTCAAAACATTTAACACTTCGCATCCATCCATTTCAGGCATAATCCAATCAAGTAACAATAAATCATAAGGACGATGCTTAGATTGTGCGTCTTTAATTTTTTCTAAAGCCTCTTTTCCACTTGATGCACACGCTATTTTTTCATCACATGCGTTGCCAACGCCTAATGCGGTGAGTAAATCGACTAATACCAAACGAGCATCATAATGGTCATCAACCACTAACACGCGTAATGTGTCAACGCCACATAAAATATCACTTGTCTCAGCTTGATTTGCGAGAGAGAAATTCGCGGTAAAATTAAACTGCGAGCCTTTTCCCTCTTCGCTTTCAACCCAAATGCGTCCGCCCATCAATTCAACAAATTTTTTGGAAATGGTTAATCCTAACCCTGTACCACCATATTTGCGTGTTGTTGAACCGTCTGCTTGGGTAAATTCTTGAAATAATCGTTCAACTTGTTTAGCTGTCATGCCAATGCCAGTATCGGCAACACTAAAACGTAGTAACACGTTATCATCATGGCGTTTTTCAAGACTGACGGTTAATTTGACATAACCTTGATGTGTGAATTTAACGGCATTTGACAAAAGATTGGTAAGAATTTGTCCTAATCGCAAAGCATCACCAAGCAATGAACCGCTTATACCAAGCAATGATGGTTCTGTGACATTGAATAATAATTCGATTTCTTTTTCATGTGCGCGATGACGTAATAAAGCAAGTGAATTACTGACGACTTCTTCAAGCACAAAACGAGATTGTTCTAATTCTATTTTTCCCGCTTCGACTTTTGAAAAATCTAAAATGTCATTGATGATACCAAGTAAGAGTTTTCCTGAATTTTGTACTTCGGCAATGTAATCACGTTGACGCAATGTTAATTCTGTTTTTAATGCTAAATATGCCATACCAATAATCGCATTAAGCGGTGTGCGAATTTCATGACTCATATTGGCAAGAAACATCGATTTAGCACGCATGGCATCTTCTGTTTTTTGATTTGCCACTTGCAATGCTTGCTGTACATTAAGTTGCCTAGCAATATCTTCTTCAATGGAGGCGGTCATACTGTTGAATACCTCGCCAAGTGCCATCAATTCCTCAACACTGCCAGACGGTTTTTTTAAATCAATATCCACACGAACGGAATAATCACCTTGTTCCAAACGTTTTGCGGCTTTTGATAATATTTCAATGGGATGCAACACGCGCTGTCTAATCACTTTCGATGCCGTCATCACCATCGCTAATGTAAAAATAACACTGCAAAATGTGAATAATATCCAACGTTCTAAATCTTTTGAGGCATTTGTAACGGCGGTATTAGTTCGATTATCAACCATCGCCACGAGCGTAACGACAGATTTAGCAAGATTAGCTTTAAGAAAATTATATTTTTGGCTATAGACCAATTCATTGGCAAAATCTAAACGTGGCGTGCCATCTGAAATAAATTCTTCTGTTTTCGGGTCATAAAGCCCTTGTGTTGCGGCGAAAGCGACTTGTTCAAGTTGTTTCATCGCCTCTGTTGCGGCAGAAATATTATCCAAAGCAATGAATTCTTCTTCTCTAAAACCGATGGATTTCATCCGCTCAGAAAGTGAATGCGCGGTGCCATTTTGAGGAAACTTATGTGGAATTTCGCCTGCAATGACCATATCCCAATAAGCGTTAGGGATATAATTTTCTGGCAAAGGTTTTTCACCTTGGCGAATGGCTAAAATGTCGTAGTAGTACATTAAATAACGCGGTTGAGCTGTACTCGTATAAGCACGAACAAAAAGTGTTAATTGTTTTGTTTCTTGCTGTAATTCATTTGCCAATGACATGGCCGCTTGCCGATGGGTTTGTTCACTGACCACACTATCGTAAGCACGTTTAATCATGACTAAAAATGTGGCATTTGCGCTTAATGCCAACATAACGGCTAAGGAAAACCACAAAGATAATT
>DALYHZ010000062.1:0-11172 GCA_031970635.1 Methylococcaceae bacterium
GTACCACCTAAAACCACTGCTTTTTTACCTGTTAAACTGCCAGAAGTGGCTAATTTTGCTACACACGCGGCGGCAGTTGTATTACTGCCGTTACTGTCCAGCATGACAGAAACGCGAAAACCACCAAAAAAATGTTTTTGGACGGCTTCAAATAAGGCTTGTCCGGCAACCATATCGCTACCGCCGATAAAAATAGCGGTATTTTTTTTCTCTTTCGGCGCACGCGTAAAAATGGTTCCTTGAACTAAAGATTCAATCGTGTCTGGGGTTAAGCTGCCATGTCCAATCACATGATCTGCGCCGCCATCGTAACCGACGACGGTGTCGAAAACAGAAGGATATTTATCTGTGTCGAATTGGAATAACAATTTTTTCATGAAATTACTCAAGTTAATTAAATTTAAAGGGGAAATGGCAAATATTATACCCGATAAAACAGACTAATCCGCCATGTGCAACCTGTTTTTACGCGCTTATGAATGGTACGATGACACTTATTCAATCCGAAACTATCATGCGTCGGTTCTCTTCACTATTTTCGATAACACTCGGTATAAGTTGTTTTAAAGGAAGCATAAAAAATGAAAGCACCTCTTCACATTGCTGTCACAGGCGCGGCAGGTCAAATCAGTTATTCATTACTATTTCGCTTGGCAGCAGGGCATTCGTTTGGCAAAGATCAGCCCATTGTGTTGCATTTGTTAGAAATTCCTTCAGCCATGGCGGCATTAGAAGGTGTTGTTATGGAACTCAACGATTGTGCAAGTCCGATTGTTCGCAGCATTGAAATGACTGATGACGATGGTGGCATTTAAAAATGTAGATCATGCTTTTCTCATTGGTGCGCGACCACGCAAATTAGGCATGGAACGCAAAGATTTACTCATGGTTAATGCTGAAATTTTTTCCACACAAGGCAAAGCATTGAATGCAGTGGCGAATCGAAATGTAAAAGTCTTAGTGACGGGAAATCCTGCGAACACGAACGCTTTAATTGCATTAAAAAACGCGCCAGATTTAACACCTGCAAATTTTTCTTCGATGAGTCGTTTAGACCATAATCGCGCAATCAGTCAATTAGCCGAAAAATGCGGCGTATTGACAACGGATATTAAGAATATGACTGTATGGGGAAATCACTCTTGCACGCAATATCCGGATTTACACCATGCCAAAGTACGCGGACAAGACGCTTTATCGCTGGTTGATAATAAATGGTTTGTGGAAGAATTTATTCCCACTGTGCAAAATCGAGGCGAAGCGGTAATTAAAGCGCGTGGACAATCAAGTGCAGGCTCGGCGGCAAACGCGGCGTTAGACCAAATGCGAATGTGGGAATTAGGGACACCTGATAATGATTGGGTAAGTATGGGTGTTTATTCTGACGGCAGTTACGGCATTGAAAAAGGATTGATGTATTCATTTCCCGTAACCGTTGAAGAGGGCAAAATTCAAATTGTGCAAAACTTACCGATCAACGAATTTAGCCGTCAACGTCTGAAAATAAGTGAAGCAGAATTAAAACAAGAACGCGATGCCGTGAAACATTTATTCTAATTTTTCAAAGAAGCATTACTTATACGTAATGCTTCTTTAACTATATGGGTAACGCTGTGCGGGTTTGACGGTTGCGCCAAAAATGCGATGTTGACCAACGGTTTTCAAGTTGATAGAAATAATTGCGGTTATTTAAATAATCGTCAAAGCAATGGCTAATGAAGAAATGATAATTATCAAGTGCGGATTCTTCTTTTAGATTCAAATAATCTGTAATGCTTTGCGCGGCATGTACACCATCGGAAAGTGCTTTATAAATACCTTGTGAAGAAATGGGGTCGTAACATGAAGCCGCGTCACCAACGGCAAGCCAATCTTTCCCACTCGTTTTGTTGAGTTGAAAAGAAGGGGCAACGCTTATTATCAAATTTTCATTTTTAAACTGACAACCTTCTAGTTGTTGCGCCAGATGACGAGTATTGTAGAGTTGTTTTAGCCATTCTTGTATGTGCAATAAGCCTTGCGCGCGTAAAGTTTCAGGTTCTGTTGCCATGGAAATAACTAGCTGATTATCTGGCAACGATGCTGCATACCACCAACCTTGTTCAACGGCTTCTAAATAAGTGAGTTGGGGGAATGTATTTGTTTTTGGCTTATCACAAAATACACTGATAAAAGCGAGTTGATCTACAAAAAGTCGTTTTGCACCTTGTTGACGAGCAAAACGTCCTATTTTACCAGTCGCATCAACAACAAAACGGCTTGTTATGTTTTGTTGCGTATTGTTTTCTGTATGGAATCTTAGGCTAAAACCACCCATTTTCAGTGGACTAGCATCGATAAATCGTGTGTGTGTTTGGAAACGAATTCCGCTTTCAACCGTTTTTCGAGCAATAAACGCGTCAAAACGGCGACGATCTAAATGCCAACCGTTGCCATAAGGATTACATAAAAAATCGTTATAGCCGAGAGCATCATCTCCCCATGAAGAGCAACTGCCTAAACAGGCTTCATGTCCTTCTTTGAGAAAATCTGTCCATAATCCAAGTTGATTAAGAAGCTGGCAGGCATCCGGTGGTAAACTTTCGCCTATGCGTATTTGTTTATAATCATCAGCTTCTACAATTAAAATTTTTTCAATACCTCGATGTCGTAAAGATAAAGCTGTCGCACAGCCTGCAACACCACCGCCCAATATAATTACGTCATAATCGTTTTTATTTTTAATCATTTAGCTTAATTTGATGATGCGAGATGAGCGTTATTGCTCACCTCGCGAAATTACATAACGGTTGTCAATTACTCATTTAAACTGTCTGAGTTAATCGGCCATGGTTCAACAGCGGGGACATCTAAACGGCTTTCCACTTCCAAATAATAATTAGGATTATAAACGCCGCTATCAATAGCACTACCTTGCATCACGACACCAATTTTTGGCCATTGAGTAATGATATTGATACGTTCTTGATACCGCCCTTGTTTACCTTTATCAAGCGATTCTGTTCCGACCCCACGCACAGAATAACGTTGTTCAGGAAGCGTATCACCATGCACATCTGCGGCAACATAAACCGCGACAGGACGTTGTGCTGGCCATGACCAGTAAAGCGTTGTGCTATTTCTTGGATTTGGACTGGTGTTATGTGTGGCACAAGAGTTGTAGTCCGTATGCCAAGGTAACGCCATGAATTTAGACGTATCACCCGGTTCTAATCCGGTTGGCGCAGAATGTTCAGGAATCCATCCTTCACCCAAAACAGGTTGACTAGGTTGAATTGCACTGTAATCAATTTTTTTAGGTTTAATGCGAAATGGTCCAGCACCTGTTTCACGCCAATCTAAAATATACATCCCCGGCTGACGCACAATAAAAGTCATATCAATACCAGGGCTAAAACGCCCCCCCAAGCAATTGATGAATGAGGCTTTATCTAAATATTCCCCGGCACTGAGCGGTTGCGCTTCCGTTTTCACAAACTGCTTATCATTCCATTGCGTTAAAAAGAAATATTGCGTAGGCGTTAAGGATAAAAAGGGTTTGCCCGAATCACCTAACGCCAATGGCATTAGTGGTGCGCCCACTTCATATTCGGCAGGATTATTAGGATTACGAATAAACGCCAAGCCTGCCAGAATGGTTTTGTCAGGCGAATCATTTGCAGTGATATTATCCACGGCTTGATGTGCCTGAATAGCAGGATTAGGTAGATTAGTATTCCACAACTGCAAACCTGTACTGCGGAAAATAGGACGTAGCTGATCTTCAAAACCGGGTTTGTAGTTGGGCTGAAAGCCATTAGCAAAGATTTCAGGCGATAATCCAAGGTTGCGTATCCAAACATCATAAATACTGTCCCATAAAGAGACGACATTAAGCGTTTGTGGCGCATACGCGGGATCAGTTGATACAACCCAAGCACCATGCACACTGGCTTTAGTATCATCATCAAAAATCAACGTCGCAGAAACAGGACCATCTGCTGTGTCATCAAACCAACCATCATTATCAACATCTGCGTTCAATGGATAAGGCGTGCCATCGGCTTGCATCCATGCAACAGCTCTACCGTAAGCGGGTAATACTAATAAACGTCCTTGAGTATCGGTGCGTAATTCACCTAATGTCTTGATTTCACCTGTGGGGCAAAAGAGTTGGGCAAAGCTATCATCGGGAAAAGATTTTGGGTAATCATTACAACTGTGAACTTTACCGTTATCTCCCGCATAGGTAGCAACGGTAGCTTTATCGAAAGCGACACCTTTTGCATTAACCCCATGAATAGCGCGTGGACCGGGATCAATAGTCAGTTTTTTTACCCGCGCCGCATTATTAGGATCTGAGCCTTCAGTAGGATTACGCAGAGGCGGTAATTTGCCGTGTTTATAGTTATCAATGATAGCGGTAGTGGGTGCAAGTGGATCTTCTAGCACATAACAATTCGCTTTTTTATTTGCAACGTGTACTGTCCAAATAATGTCTTTAACGGTTTTTTTGCCAACTTTGCTACCTATATTAACTTCGGTAGCTTCTGGTGCAGGATAAGTGCCTGCACTGTCGTGAGGATATTGAAAGATGCGAAATCTTGCGGCTTGACGTTTAAGTGCGCCATTTTTATCACGCAAATCAGAACTGGTGATAGTTTCTGATTCCGTATCTGGTCGAATAGGCAATCCGCCTGTGGTTACACTGTTACTGCCTTTTACAGGAAGCCCAGCCATTGTTTCTGGTGCTAAATAATATTCTTCGCTATTACCAACACGCGCAAAACCTACCGCCGGATGCACGCGAAAGATGTTTTTATCTGACATAACTAATTATCCTTTAAAACAAATGTGTCATTTGAGTACGCACATTGACAAGTTGATATGAAAAACAACGTAACAAGACAATGTGTTATTGATGAAATGCTGTTTTAGGCAGAAAACTTTGGAATGGCACCATTTTTCCAGCAATTGAGAATATTGCCGCCTAAGGTTGCCATTTGCGCGCCAAAACCTGCTGGCATGGGTTTGCCACTGAACATTTCTTCCATCACTGTTCGGAACGCGGTAAAGTTTTCGATGAGGATTTGTTGTGCATCATACCCTTTACTGCCAACGTCTGGATTTGCCACACCGTGGTAAGTTTCAGGAAAATGCGGTAGCTCGCGAATAATTTTAAATTTTTTAAAATGTTGCCATGCGGCTTCTATATCATCTGCCGTATTGCGGTATTCTTCGGGAATGTTGTGCGTACCTTGTCCACCCGCACCTTGTGTGCGTATTGCTTTAATAAGATTTATGGCTTGTGGTAAACCAGCCGTGCCATCAGCAATTACAGTTTGTACAGTAAATAGTCGATAGAAATTTTGGAAATAATTCACTTGATTGTGACCACCCACCAAACACTCGACTAATTCGGCTGCACCAAGTTCTACGGCATCATAAAACTCACCGATAGAACCGTATTCAGTAACAACGGGACAAAAATTCACTTTATGTCCGGTTCGCCATTCTGGATATTCAATTAAACACATTGCGTTAATGTGTTCTAAATCAAGTCCGCCAATTTGTGCCGTATACGGACTAAATTTTTCTACCGGATTAGGTATATCAAGTGCGAAGTTAAGATGTGGAATAGCTTGTCCCTCATAAACAGGCGCATCGAATTTTGGTGAAAGTCCATAAGCATTTGCTAAATTAGCGGCTAATTCAACATGTAGCATTTCTTGATAGGCGACGGATTGAATCAATTGATACGCTTCACTTGCTGGATTTTTAATCGAATACAATGCTGAAAGGTAAAAAGGAATCGTCCAAAATTCTAAATCAACGGCGGCTTGTAAATGTGTTTGCAGACTCGCAATATCCCACTTAGGTATTTTGTTCATTTATTGTCTTTCCTCGCGTATGTTATGAGTTATGGGAAAAGTACGATTTCAGTTTTGTAGTTACACAACAATTTAACTTTAAAATCGAACTACTTAATACTACACTTTTTTGCAAAAAAAGTAATTTTAAACTAAACATTAAGCGCGTATTTTATTGGTAATGAAACACCGATACCTAAATATAATTTTTTTTGTTACGGCAAGACATCCTGCACTGCATCTAATTTTTTCCAATCAGGAATTGGTGCAACACAATCTTTTTGTGGAATGTATTCGGATTGTTCTAATTTTTTATAGCGATGAATGTAGCGTGGACAATTCAAAAATAAATTTCTAACCGTGATGCGAATAATAAATTTTGCGTCGACATACTCATTTAAAAGCGGGTCATCGAACACAATATTTGCCGTACCGTGCAAACGTAACCGTTGTGGATTTTCAAAATCTATAAATAGTAAGCCGACCTCAGAATTTAAAGTAATATTTCCTGTCGTTAAAAACATACCATTGCCATCGTAATCAGGAAACGCAATCGTTTTTTCATCAATCACGCGCACAAATCCCGCCGCGCCACCTTTATACGAAACCGTTGGACGACCTTGGTCATCAACACTGCTGATAAAAAACATATCACGCGATTCAATAAACGCGCGTTCTTCGTCGGTAATGGTTTCATGCACAATGAGTTCATTTACACGATCTGCTAATTTGCGTGAGTCAAAATGGTTTTGTAATTCAAGATTCCCTTGATGAAATAATACTGACATAACGTGTTTTCCTTAAGATTATTGAAAATAATAAAAGTTGAAATTAAATGTTTTTAAAAATAGATGGGCATTCGTTTCGCTCCCCACTTGTCGGGTTCTGCTGAAAAATGTCCAGTGCAAACTGTTCTACAAGCTAAACATGCGCCATGATTATCTAATCGCCATTCTGATAATTCATACCAATCGCGTCCGATTAACAATTCGCCACAAACATGGCAATAAGTGCTATCCGCTGATTTATGATGCACATTACCAACATAGGCGTAACGAATGCCATTTTTGAGCGCAATATCTCGCGCCAATAATAAAGAAGCAAGCGGTGTAGCAGGGGTATCAAGCATTTTCCAATCGGGATGAAACGCACTAAAGTGCATTGGTACCTCTGCGCCTAATTTTTCTACCACCCACTGCGTCATCGCTTCTAATTCAGCGGGTGAATCATTTTCGCCAGGAATGATTAGCGTGGTTAGTTCTAGCCATACTGATGTTTCATGGTAGAGATATTCCAATGTTTCTAAAACTACCTGCAAATGTGAACCGGTGAGTTGATGATAAAAGCGTTCACTAAACGCCTTTAAGTCAATATTTGCCGCATCCATATGCTGGTAAAACTCAGCGCGAGGTTTCGAACAAACATAACCGGCAGAAACAGCAACGGATTTTAATCCTAATTCCCGACAAGCAATGGCGGTATCAATAGCATACTCATGAAAAATGACAGGGTCGTTATAAGTGTATGCCACGCTTTTGCAACCTAATGCCAACGCTTTTTGGGCAATAGTTTCTGGCTCGGCTTTGCTCATTAAAGTGTCCATTTCACGAGATTTGCTAATATCCCAATTTTGGCAAAATTTACACGCTAAATTGCAACCTGCTGTACCAAAAGAAAAAACCGCAGAACCCGGATAAAAATGATTCAGCGGTTTTTTTTCAATAGGATCGACGGCAAAACCACTCGAACGACCATAACTGGTTAAGACAATTTGTGCATGGTGATTTTGTCGCACAAAACATAAACCCCGTTGCCCGTCATGCAATTTACAACATCGCGGACACAAATCGCATTGCACGCGCCCATCTTCAAGTAAATGCCAATAGTCAGTGGTTACGGTATCTGAACTTAATCGTGTTTTCATAAACTGTCTCCAAAATTTCAGATGTAGATTCTAATTTTGCATTGCAGTATTTGTCGGTTAGGGCATATTATCGGAACATTGAAAAAACGCATTTTCGGAGAATAACCATGGTTTTAACTCGTCTCCCAGCCGTTGCTGGTGTGTTTTATCCAGCCAATCCAGAAATATTGCGAGACACGCTCGCCTCTCTTATGGATGCTGTTCAAAATACCATCAAAGTTCCCAAAGCCATAATCGTTCCCCATGCAGGTTATATTTATTCAGGAAAAATTGCCGCCAGTGCGTATGCACGTTTGAAAGCAGGTGCCGCCCATATTAGACGAGTTGTGATAATTGCGCCCTCACATCATTTTTATTTTGAAGGGTTAGCTGTGCCACATGCCCATTTTTTCAATACGCCGTTGGGTGATATTCCGCTTGATACCGTTGTGATTCAGAATTTGCTTACGTTGCCATTTATTGTATGTAGCGATGAAGCACATCGTTTAGAACACAGTGTCGAAGTGCAATTACCGTTTTTACAAATGGTTTTAAAAAACTTTAAATTGATTCCTATCGTGACCGGTGATGCGAGTGCAGAGCAGGTCGCACAGGTTTTGGAATTGTTTTATGAGGACACAGATACGTTAATCGTGATTAGTTCAGATTTAAGTCATTATCACAACTACAAAACAGCGCAACAATTAGACTTAGAAACGACTAAAAAAATAGAACAGCTTAAATACGAACAATTAGACTACGAATCTGCATGTGGACAAGTAGCCGTGAGTGGCTTATTAGCGTTGGCAAAAAAGAAAGTATGTAAAGTCAAAAATATCGATTTGAGAAATTCGGGTGATACCGCCGGTGATAAACAACGGGTTGTGGGGTATGGAGCTTATGTCATTGACTAATCAACAGCAACAAACATTACTGAAAATAGCAAGAGAATCTATTGCTCACGGTTTAACGTATCACAAACCCTTAGCCGTCAATGTAAAAGCGTATCCAGAAGAATTACAATCAATTCGTGCCACGTTTGTGACTTTAGAAATTAACGAGCATTTGCGTGGTTGCGTTGGAATGTTAGAAGCAATGCGCCCGTTAGTAATGGATATTGCCGAAAATGCATTTTTGGCGGCGTTCAATGATTATCGATTTCCACCAGTTTGTGCTGAAGAATATTCGTATTTAACGATTCATCTTTCTATTCTCAGTCCTGCTGAACGCTTATTTTTCAAGTCAGAAGAAGATTTAATTCAACAATTGCATCCACATGTAGACGGTTTAATTTTGCAAGAAGGGGCATTGCGAGGCACATTTTTACCGTCTGTGTGGGATTCATTGCCTGAACCGAAACACTTTTTACAACATTTGAAATTAAAAACAGGTCTAACACGACATTATTGGTCGAATACGTTGCGAGCTTATCGTTATCATTGTGAAGTTATTGCTTGAACTGCACTCAGTTTTTTACACATCGTTGTAACAAAAAACAATTATTTTTATAAGCTAATCTGATGTAGCATGTTTCGTACAGTCTTGAACAGTGATGAGGGTTACTTATGAAAAATAAAAACGTAAAACTTTTTTCGATTGAGTCTAATTTATCTTCTTTTCCTTCCTATGCCATTTGCGCTGTCTCTCAAACCGACGACAAAATTCGAGGAGAAAGTTTCTTACTCGCTATTTTTACCGGAAAAAAAGCAAAACTCATTCCCATGGAAGTTGAATTTTCTAGTTCCTCTAATGATGAAGCATTTGTCATGGAAGAATGCCTACATCAAGTAAGATTAGATATGCTTGAAATCGGTAAAAACAAAATGTCGCGTTATGACTGTTCTTCACTTCCTTTCATTCAAAAAATTACTGAAATTGAAATGAAATACTTATCACATGGGCTATTTTCACAAGATGGAATTCAAAACAAAATACAAAAAATTGGAGAAGTGACACATATTAAAGAGTTAAAAAAATTTATTGGAACGCTTCGTGAGTGTGAACGAGTCAGTTTTAAACCCATCAAATTAGAATAAATTTTTGAAATTCTAAAATTTGTACGATTTGTTGTCATATTTCGATACTAAGATTATGGGAACTTTTCAATATCTCCCTCTAGTGGTATTTAAGAGTTTCCTTCCTTTGTGGCGATTACTTGTGCAGCACAATTTTTGGTGCTGCATTTTTTTAAATTCGACCGTCATGCAAAAATGCGAACTGTTAGTTGAGCGTAGAGCCTTGCAATGATGAATAAGAAAAAAATAAAATCTGAACTTACCGACGATTATCTTCATTTGTTATGGAGTCATGCTTATTGGAAAGAAACGCTACAAAACGCTATTTTCAATAAGGAATCATTAGATGTTGATGCGATTTCTAAAGATAACACATGCGATTTAGGAAAATGGTTGCTTGAAGAACACAAACATCATATTAGTGACTTAAAAAGTTATCGGAATTTAGTAGAAAAACATGCTGAATTTCACATCGAAGCCGGTAAATTGGCAAAACTTGCCAATACAAGGCAATATGATGATGCTCAAAAATTGCTCGACGAGGCAACAGAATTTGCTCATGCAGCTGAAGCCGTTATTTCCGCACTTTTTCGATTAAAAGAAGAAACCGACAAATTAAAAAAACATGTCAAAACACCGGAGGCTTACGTTCACTCGCGATGTTTTAGAATTTTTAATTCAAAAGATTTTGAAGATAGACATTGGTAAATTGAGTAAAAATACTTACAACTCGTTCAATTTATCTAAATCGTGTAAAAAATTAAAAATTGCTAAAGTGATTTCTTCTGATGCAACATTAAAGGCAGATGCGTTGTCATTTAATAACAATAATGCGTCCGTATGTTTTTTGGCATTTGCTAGTTCGGCTACTTTTCCCGCTTCAATATGGAATTTAATGTGCTTTCTTACGCAATCTATATAACTTTGAAGATGTCCGTATTTTGAATGGTTGCTTTCGTCATGTAACCACTTACCAACTATGCAAAAATCTTTTTGGCTGATAGTTTTAACATCGAGCAATTCCTCATTAGCAATAGCTATTGCCAATTTTGTTTTCCATATGGCATGACTTTTAATTAAATTTCCCGAATCACAACTATCCTTCATAGTTTTTACCTTGGCAATGGTAAAAATTTGCTGTCTATCGTTTTATAGGCACCAATGAATGATTCGGTTTTTAATTTTCGCGCTTTTTGACTGCATTTATCAGAATGCAATTTATGGGTTCGGCACTGCTTGCAAATTGGACATTTCATAATTGATTACCCAAAAGTGATTATGTTTTCACTTTAACTTTACAGTGTTACATTTTGATTTCAAAAATAAAATATTTTAATTTTTATTAAAAATACCAGTTCTGACATGCTCACCTTTATTTCAAGTAAGCATGTCAAGAAAACGGTTT
>DALYHZ010000063.1:0-11070 GCA_031970635.1 Methylococcaceae bacterium
TCTTTTTGAAGTTGCCCACGCAAAGCGTGTTCGAGTAATTCGTTGGGATTTCCCGCATATTTAAAACTTTTGCCGCGTGAACGTTGATATTCATCTAACCAAAATAAACCTTCATATGCTAAATGTGATTGTGTGCCTTTGAAAATGTCATCAGGCAAACGTTTTGCCTGTTCCATATTTTGAGCATTCCAAAACGCTTCGCTGAACACATTGTTATTACGATTGTTTGCCATGAATTGCCAAATTTTGTAAAAAATCAGCGTCCACGTTAGTACTGAAAAAGTAATCAACGTGTAAAACGTTAAATCGATAACAAGGTGGGTAATTGAATCAGACATTTTTCTTCCTAATTATTTGGATTGTTGAAATTTAATTGTTTTTGTACCTTTGAAGCTGATAGCTTTGCCGTTCACGATTTTTGGAGAAAATTCCATTTCCATTAAACTTTCTTTGATTTCTGAAATCACTTCATCGTCAAACATATCCACAGGGTCAGTGTTTTTAAGCGTGGCGTTTTGCACTTTGCCTTCTTCGCTGATGGTGAAAATAAATGAAACAGAACCCGAAAAATTGCGCCGTGCGTAGCGACGTTGCAAACGTTTTTCGATACTGTCGCAGTTTTCACATGTTCCGCCAGAACTGGTACTGCTTTCGCTGTTTGTTGACGTGTTTTCGACTGGTTTTGCAACCGTTTGAACAGGTGTAGGTGGTGTATAAACAGGCGCAGCTTCATATTTTGGCGTACTAACGTCTGCATTTTCAGATGCCGTCGTTAAAATTTTCGGTTGCAAAACCGGTTTGGGCGGTTTGATTTTTCTCACAGGCTCTGGTTTTACAATCGATTTAGGTTTCTCGACTTCTTTTTTTACCACAGGTTTTGGCGGTTCAGGTGGTTTTATTTCAGGTTTAGGTGGTTCAGGTTTTGGTAATGTCACCATTGCCACTTCCATAATCACAGATGGTTTTTTTGGAGTTTCTTTAGGTGCATTTACTAATTCCAATGCAATTACGCTATGTAATCCAACAACTGCCGCAAGCAAAAAACTAGCACGAAAACGGGTGTTTTTAAGCTCTTGTTTTGATGGTTCAAAAATTGGATAGCCTGTAAAAGTCGTATTTGTTGCGTACATAAGTGTGAATCTGATGAATTAAGTAAATAGCATCGAATGCGCGTGAGCAAACGAAGGTAACAGTAAAACCGCCAAAATTTTAGGCAAACGAATACGCATAAAAATCCCCTTGGATTTAAATTGAAAGAATGAAAATTGATTTGAACGCGAAAGCGTTGAGGGTAAAGCGAAGGAAGAAACTAGATTTTTGAAACAACGAGCAGGAAATTTTGAACACAAGCCAAAATCACGACGTTGTTTTACATAAAAAACGTAGCAGACAAATTGCGAAACCGTAAAAACCAGCAATAACGCACATGAAACGAAATATGTCTTAACGAAGGTAAAACGTTGCAGAATGGATTCCAGTGGTGGCGATAAACTTTGCCATTGCGGCGAGTAATTTATCAGCGGTGGTTTTTCAACTGATTGTGCTTCAAATTGTTGAAAATCATTTTGTTCAAGTTGTGAATAACTTGCGGTGACCGCTTTTGAAGATTCGCTCGAAACGACAACATTTAACATTTGAGCAATGAAAAATGTCATCGAAAGCAAAATGACTTTCGCAACTAAAATGCCTGCGCCGTGCAGTAACAGCGTGGCAATCATAAAGCCTAAAGTGTAAGAAATTAAACTTGCTGAAGCGGAGATTTCTTGACCGTGTGCGTAACCGTGAAAGAAAGCGAAAAACGCCACAATGAGCATGTTAATTCGCGTATCAAAACGAATTCGCCGAATAATCAACACACTAAAAACAAGACACGATAGCAAAATGAGACTTTCAGCACTTGGTACAGCCAGATAGGTTGCTGCGCCAGAAATACCGCCCAAACTCATCACGCCGACAAAAGTTGCAGGCAAAAGCCAAATAGATTTTCCTCGAAGTTGTGCTGCCCAAATGCCAACGCCTAGCATAGTGACGATATGATCCCAGCCTTCGATCGGATGTGAAAAACCGCTATTTAAATCGATAATAGAAACATCGATTACACAATAAAAAACGCACACCAAAACGCTCATCAGCAAAGATACTAATGTAAAAAAACGTTTTGAAAAGGGCGTTTTTATCATCACTCGAGAATTGATTTAAATTGAAAAATTTTGAGGCATTCTACGCAAATTTTAATTTTTAGCCAGTTTTACGAATCGCTAAAGTAAAAAAAATAACCTATAATCCCCCCGTTTTAACCTACTTTTTTACTTGGTTTTAACATTCTCTTATCCTATTTCCACTTAAGGAACATCATGAATATTTTAAAAAAAATTGCTTTATCAACAGCCATCGTGGCAACGTTTGCAACTGTATCTGCTCCAGCTTTTGCCGCTGAAGAACATGTTGACAAAAATGCCGTTGTCAAAACAGCGGCGGCTGATACGATTGCGAAAGTGAATGAAGCGATTTCAATTGCTGAAGGAAATGGTGATAAAGCCGCATTTATCGCGGCAATTGCTGATGCGCGTCAAGCACAAAAAGAATTTCGTTATGAGCAAACAGAGCGTTTACGTCAAAAATTAAATGATAAATTGCGCGTGGCACGTGAAGCGGCAGATCAAGGCACAATGAGTGAAGCCGGTGAGGCAGCAAAAGCGGCGGCAGCTATTTTAACGGAAATGAAAGGCATCTACGACGCAGCGCATAAATAAGACTGTATCGAAAAAAGTTAATGAACGCTGCTTAAAATCTAGTGGTTTAAGCAGCGTTTTTATACATGTACAAAGATGGACTTTTACATATAATGGTCTCTTGTAACGTGTCTACGACTATCTTCTTCAATTTGTTTTTGACGTTTCTGTGCATCAAATGCTCGATCAAAATTTTCAACTTTTGTTGTGCCGTTTGGTAGTTTAACGGTTAATCGATACACAATTTTTCCATTCGGTTCACAAATTTTTTCTACTACGGTACTCATAAATTCTCCAAATTTTAAACATATTCATCTGCTAGATTTAGCTGTAAAAACGAAATGATAGTAGATAAGTCAGTAAAATTACCATAAGCAAGTGACAATTTCACAAACGCAGCTTCTAAAGACATATTCCAAATTGGTTTTACGCCTTGATTTATTAAATCTAATGTTGATTGATAAGTTGCTTCTGATTTAAAAACGGGAGCTAAAAAAACGGGAATTTTTCGTTTTTTACAGTTCATTACAAATGCTTGTAGTGAATGATTTTCCCCCCATTCCTTTATCGTACAAGCCGTTCCTGAATGATATAAGTCATGCAACACAGCATCTACATTATCCAAATTAAAATGCGAATAATCCAAACTGGGATAAGGTTTTATCAACAAAATTCGTTCTGAAAAATTGGGTTTTAACGGTGAATTGAAAATGTCTTTTAGTGGCGAAAAGTTCGTCATTTTCGGAATACTAAAAAAATTACTGCTCAATTGTGGTGAGCAGGTAAGTCTTGCTCCGTGATGCAATGTCACAATATGTTCGGATGGGTTGCGATAAGGCACAAAAACGCCGGTTAGCTGTTCATTTAAAATTTTTTCTACAGCCAAACTAAAATTATCCAAACCATTCGCATTTTCGTTGTGTAACGGATATTGGCTAGAGACTAAAAAAATTGGTATGTCTAGCGCATGGAAATAAAAACTCAATGCCGCCGCTGTGTACGCTAATGTGTCTGTTCCATGTGTGACGATGATGCCGTCGTACAATTTGGGATTTGCATTTTCAATGGCGGTTATTAACGTTGTCCATACCGCTAGTGAAAGATTTTCACTTAAAATATTGTAAGGTTGTATCGTTGCGAAATTAACGTCCCATTGCGGATAACGTTGTTTGAATTTTTCAAGCAATAAAAAATTTGTTTGAGCATTTGTGTTAATTGCGCCATCGATGACACATGAGCCAATCGTCCCGCCTGTAAATACCACTAAAATGTTTTTCATAATCCTTTTGCATTAAAATTGCGCTTTTTTTAAAGCATAACAAGCTCTGTACGAAATGAAAATATCACTTATCGTTGCAATGTCAGCGAATCGCGTTATCGGGTTAAACAATAAAATGCCGTGGCATTTATCTGCTGATTTAAAACGTTTTAAAGCCATTACGATGAATGCGCCCATTTTGATGGGACGTAAAACGTTTGAATCTATTGGCAAACCGCTCATTGGACGCACAAACATGATTTTAAGTCGCAACTCAGATTACAAACCAGACGGCTGTTTAATTTTTAACTCATTAGAATCTGCCTTAAATGCCGCCCACAATTATGGAGAAGAATTATTTATCATTGGCGGCGCAATGCTTTACGAAATGGCGTTGCCGTTAGCAAATCGGTTGTATTTAACGGATATTGAGGCTGAATTTGAAGGCGATACGTTTTTTCCTGAAATTGATTTTAACGATTGGAGAGAAATTGATTGTGAGCGTGTTATTGATGATGAAAAAGTAGATTTTAATTATCGTTTTTTAATTTTGGAGAAAAAATGAATTCTTTAATCAACCTAACGGATTTAGGCGTTTTATCTGTCACAGGGGATGACGCAGCTATTTTTTTACAAGGTCAAATGACTTGCGACGTAAATGAACTCATTGAAAATAAAGCGCAATTAGGCGCATTTTGTAATCCCAAAGGACGTGTTATTGCGACATTTTTAATTGTTAAAACGACAGAAGGTTTTTTGTTAATTTTACCCAAAGCACTTTTATTAACCATTCAAGAAGTATTACAACGTTACAAATTGCGTGCAAAAGTCGAATTTTCTGAAATGGAAAATCCCCCCGTTGAGCGTTTTTTAAAATCCACCACCGTCAGAACACCGTGGATTTTGCCCGAAACCAGCGAGCAATTTATTCCACAATCGTTAGCGTTAGATACAAATGGCGCAATTAGTTTTACAAAAGGTTGTTACACAGGGCAAGAAATTGTGGTGCGAACGCATTATCTTGGTGATGTGAAACGGCAGTTAAATCTTGCACTTTGCGAATCGATTGCAAATGTGGGAACGGGGTGCGCCATTATTGATGAAAATGCTGAAAACGTGGGAACGGTTTTATTAGCGCAAGTACGAAATATCCCTTATAAAACCAAAGACAGTATTACAGGCGATGTCATTGAATCAACTGTGACCAAAATGGTTATTTTATGCGTGTTGAGTACGGATACCCTAAGTTCTACGCTACGTTTAGATAACGCATTGAGAGATGTTTTAAAAATTGTCGGAGGTCGTAAAAATGAATGAAGCACAGGTTTTGAAGTTTCGCAGATTGGGAATGTTGACCATTTGTGCGGTGTATTTTGTAATTTTAGTCGGCGGCATTGTTCGCGCCTCAGGTGCAGGTATGGGCTGTCCTGATTGGCCAACGTGTTTTGGTCAATGGATTCCACCTACTTCGGAAGCACAATTACCCGCTAATTATCACGAAATTTACGCGCAACGCGGTTATGAAAATACGCAATTCAATCCGGTGAAAACATGGACAGAATATACCAATCGCTTGGTGGGAATGACGATTGGATTTTTAATTTTTTTAACGGCATGGTCATCGCGGATTTATCTAAAAACAGATAAACCGGTTTTTTATTTAGCCGTAACGGCATTTTTATTGGTGGGATTTCAAGGCTGGTTAGGCTCAACGGTTGTTGCCAGTAATTTAAAACCTTTGATGATTACCATTCACATGGCGGTTGCGTTAATCATTGTTGCATTATTGATTTATACGATAACTCGCTCGCAACGCGAAACGTTTGCGCGAATTGATTTGGCAGTTTTGCAGGCAAAATTTAAAACCGTTTTGCTGGTCGTGATGGTCATGACTTTGTTGCAAATTGTGATGGGAACGCAGGTGCGTGAAGCGGTCGATTTTATTGCGCATGAACACGCTTACATTGATAGACAATTTTGGCGTGAGGATTTCCCCGTTATTTTTTATGTGCATCGTTCTTTTTCATCACTGATTTTATTTACGAATGCGTGGCTGGTGTGGCGACTTTTTCAGAACGTGGATAAAAAACACCCGTTAGTTCGAGCCGGATTTTTGTTATTTGGTTTAATTGTGACCGCGATTTTAGCCGGTGTGAGTTTGGACCGATTAGGCATGCCAGCGATTGCACAACCGATTCATTTGCTCATGGCGAATTTAATTTTGGGAACGCAATTTTTCATGTGGATGGCATTGCGCTACAGCACTCGAAAATGATAGACGTGCTTGATTGGAGAGAAACATTTTTTGTTTGGGCGGATGCAAATCATATCGCCCAAGAGAAATTGCCACGCGATAAAGAAAATCTTTTGTTGATTACGGCGTTGAATTTGAGTTTTTGTAAATTAACAGATTTGCCTGAATCGCTAGCAAATTTAACGCAGTTGATAGAATTGGATTTAGCCTACAACGAACTGACGGAACTTCCTGAATGGATTGATAATTTCACGGTTTTAGAAAAATTGGACGTGTCAGGAAATTCGATAACATCATTGCCTGATTCGTTGCGGCATTTGCCGAATTTGGACATTGTGGGGTTGGATAAGCAATCGGTTAGAATGTTCGCAAACAATACGACCGATTCACAAGGAAAAAATATGGCAAAAAGGTCAAACTTACCGTTTTTACAAACTCGACAAAAACAACAAATTTCGCAAAAGGAACGCAATGAATCCAATGCAAAAAATAACAATGAATCAGAACAAAACAACTAAATGGGAAATAAAAAAATGACATATCAACAAAAAATTCTCTTTGGTAGTCCTGGAACGGGCAAAAGTCACAAAATAGTGGCTGAAATTTTGCCGAACGATTTAGACATTCATAGCGGTAAAAACTTTATCAAAACCGTATTTCATCCTGAATACACTTACGGTGATTTTGTCGGCAAACTCGTTCCCATTACTCGTAAAGGTGCGGTGGAATACAATTTTTACGAAGGACATTTTTTAAAAGCTCTTTCGCAAGCATATAAAAATATCATTGCCGCACACGAAAAAAACGAAGAAATAGAAAATGTTGCATTAGTGATTGATGAAATCAATCGAGGGAATTCAGCGGCGATTTTCGGCACGATTTTCCAATTGCTTGACCGAGAGTCAGATGGCTGGTCGAGTTACGATGTGAACGTGAATGAAATCACATTTACACGCTTATTTGAATTATGTTTTTTAAAAGAGCGAACTACTGACAAAGGACAAGTATTGAGTTACGAGTTTGGTGACGAAAAAATACATATATCTGCTTCAGTTTTGCAGGAAAAATTAAAATGTGATTTTGAAACTCGCAAAATAAGAATCCCGCCAAATTTATCCATTCTCGCCAGCATGAACACATCGGACAGTTCGATTTATTACATGGACAGCGCCTTTAAACGCCGTTGGGAATGGGAATTTATTGATGTTGATTCAAATACGATTTCAGTTGAAGGCGTAGCGTTTGAAAATCGTGATGAATGGATAAAGTTTGTTAGCAAATTAAATGTGTTTATCAAAAGCAATCACAAATCCATTCGTGGCATTGAAGATAAACAAATCGGGCATTTTTTTATTATCGATGAGCAAATTCTAAAAGCGAGTATTCAAAATAAATTGATGTTTTTCTTGTGGGATAGCGTTTTTAACCGTGATAAAAAACCGCTGGTGAAATTGTTATTTGGTGAAAATACTGAAAATGAATTGATTACGTTTGGGGATTTTGCAAAAGAAGTTGATTTGTTTATCGAAAAAATTAACGGTTATGTTTAATTTCAAAACGTTAAAACTCACCAAACGCTGTGATTCTGAAAGCACAAATTCATTTGTCGGCATTCGTCGCAATGAAAATGGCGAGGTTGAATTTCGTTTGCCGCACGGTTTTGATGATTTTCCTGAAAATGATTTTAATGCTACGAAAGATTTATTTTTCAAAATGTATCGCACGTTTAAAAAATTTGAACGTGATAATTGGCGATCCAACATTTTAGATTCACGTTCAGCAGGAAAAGATAACGTTGAAACTGAAAAAAATGGTTATCGATTCAAAGACAAAGAAGAAAATGACGTTGTGCTTTATAGCAAAATTGCGTTAATTGAAAATTTGTTAGAAGTTTATCGTGATTTGTCGCTCGATGTGATTGAACGTCGAATTGGACGCGAAGAAAAAATTGATTATTCCAAAATTGACCGTTATTTGGATAAAGCGATTTATTTATCAAATGACGTGATTTATATCGACGAAATGGATTTGCCGCGCCAAACGTTGCGTTATGAAGCAACGACGCTGATTGATTTGTTTTGTTTCATTGTGTCGGAATTGCAAAACGAATTAGAACAAGACATCGAACCGCGAGTGCAAGAATTAGCGTATCGTTTCAGTGAACAACATTTAAGTCATGAAGAATCGTTGTTTAACGAAGAAACCTTTGAAACCACAATTCATACGCTTAAAGGCGTTTTAGACGACATCGACAAACGCACCGCGTACAAAGACGAAGATTATTGGCGACTTTACGAAGCGATTGAAACGTTTCTTTATGGCGAGTTGGACATGGAAAAAACTGATGAAAATGGAATCTATTGGGGTATTGATAATTTTTGGTCTGTATGGGAAGACATGTGTAGCACTTATGCGTTTAACAATTTTGATGTTCTCTATGCTGACACCAACATTATGTTTAATGGAAAACGTGTTAAATCGGGCAGTCAAAAAAAGGATTTCAAAAATCCATTTTTTATTAAATTTCGTGATGAAAAAAAACGTTGGATGCGTCCTGATTTAATTCACTTCGTTTCACCTAATTTGGGAGAAAGTGAAAATCTATTCAGTGAAGTTATAGAAATTGTTTGTCACGATAATTATGGTGGGCTTTCAGTAGATTTTGAGGTGAAATTACACGATAAAAGTCAAACATCATTGTATGAGCTTTTTCTTTACAATTTAAGAAAGACGAAGTGTGGCGGAGGAATGAGACCGTTACCTAATGGAAAAAGTTTCAAGAGTTACCCAAAAGTGGAACTTGAAAAGCAAAAAAAAATCATACAAAACATCCACACAGAAAAACTGAAAGAATTCCCCCATATTATTTCACTATTGGACTGGAAGTATATGGATGAAAATTGCTTTATTAAACTAAATGACAAAGTGAAGAAAGATGTTACTAAACAACTTTGTTACGAATTTGTGATACAAAAAGTAAAAAAATTGAATGAATTTGTTGAAAGCCAATTTGTTATCCCTTGGTTTTATACAGAATTACAGATGAAAATTGTGGAAGATGATATTGGTGATTTCATGAATGAAGATTTTTTATTCGTTAGCATCAGAGAAAATAAAATTAAAATATTTAAAGCCAATTTCTCAAAAATCCAACAAATCTACCTAACCCATGATTGAAACAAACTCAAAAGCAAAAAGTCAGTTTGTTGGCTATTTTGGCGTTAAAAATTACGAACAAATTAAAAAAAATCTAATCGAACCTAAAGTAAAAGATTTTTTTGATGTGCGAAATATTCAAAATCCGAAAGAAATAGAAGCAGAAGGGATTTTTGCTGACAAGGATTTTCTCGATATGAGCAAACCTTTCATGAATCCATTTTTTTATGAATTCATTGTCGATGGCATTCACAAAAATGGTGATAACGTCGAAATTCCTGTGACCTATTGCATCACGTTAGATGAAACAAATTGCTCAAAAACCTGCGACCAAACCCAAATCCGTTACGACGAGATTTTGCTTTTCGACACGCCGGTTTTTTATTTTATTTATGTGGATGTGAAAGATATTTTTTCATGTTTGCGTGGTGAAGATGGCAAATTTTAATGTACATCTTTCAGTCGCGACGACTGCAAGCAGTGTTGTTGCTGTGTTTGGGGTTAATTTAAATATTGTGGATGTTTCTCACGCGCCATGGCTTGTTTTTTTAGGCATTATCGGTGGCATGCTGCCGGACATTGACGCGGTGAATTCAAAACCAGTGCGTTTACTGTTTAACGTGCTGGCGTTACTTTCTGCAACGGCGGTGTTGTCGGCGTTAAAAAATTACGTTGAACCCTATCAATTGTTATTATTTGCCATAGGAATTTGGTGCTGGCATCTTTAGCAAGATTTACGGTACATCGTGGCATTTTTCATTCTGTTTTAGCCTTAGTCTTTTTTTCTTTATTGATGGTGTGCGTCAGTGATTATGCGTTTAGACAAAACCCAATTTATGCGTGGTTAAATGGATTTTTTCTAGGTTTTGGATTTTTGGTGCATTTACTTTTAGATGAAATTTATAGTGTCGATTTATCAAATCGGCGCATCAAAAAATCCTTTGGCACGGCTCTAAAACTGATTAACTACAAAAATCTACCGTCGTCAGCATTGATGATGCTTTTAACGATTTTTTTCTATTGGGCAACCCCCTCATCATTGCCATTGTTGACGATTAGTCAACACAGTTTGGCATTATTGCCATTTTAGTTCATCTTTGTTGCATAAAATAAGCGTGTTTAAAGTAACGTAACCCGTTTTTACATGTTAAAATAAATTAACTTTGTTAATTATCCTATTGTTTATTGAGTTGTTTTGGAATGAAGATACGCGTCCCCTTTGCTTTTTCTGTTTTGTTACTGGCAAGTCATGCAAGTTTTGCAACTGTTTATAAGTTGCCATCAAACAGTCATGACACAGTAATTGCGGAATATCCAAATGAAATTGCGGTCACTCGCGCCCAACAAAACGAAACGTTGCTCGATGTGGCACGTCGTTTTTCATTGGGACAAATGGAAATTATTCGTTTGAATCAAGATTTAGACCGTTGGTTAATCAAAAAAGATCAAGTGATTACATTGCCAAACAGACGTGTTTTGCCAGATTCGCCTCATTTTGGAATTACGCTCAATATTGCCGAATATCGGATGTATTATTACCCAGAGGATGCAACCAAAGTGTATTCATTTGCACATGGCGTGGGTCGACAAGATTGGAAAACACCACTTGGCAGAACAACTGTTCAAAAAAAAGTCAAAGATCCCGTGTGGCGACCACCTGAATCGATTCG
>DALYHZ010000064.1:0-10914 GCA_031970635.1 Methylococcaceae bacterium
GGATTTAGCGATGACGGAATTATTTGGTGGTTTTGGGCGTGATTTTTACAGCGCGTATAACGAGATTTGGCAACTCGACGCAGGTTATAAAACCCGCAAAACGCTTTACAATCTGTATCACATTTTGAATCATGTGAATTTGTTTGGCGGTGGTTATGCCTCGCAAGCTGAAAACATGATGCAAAAATTATTAGCTGCGTAACTGCGCTTTCCAAATCATAAATTTGTTATTTTGGGCGATGAGTGCAACGTTTTGTTTGCCAAAATAACGCGCCAATGAAACGCCATAATTTAAATGTCGATTACCAATCACCCACAATTCACCGTTTTTTCGCAAAACGAAACGTGCTTGTTTAAACATCGTTTGCGCGATGTGGTCACCGATAACGTGTTGTTGATGAAACGGCGGATTGCATAAAATCAAATCCGCCGAATTTTTGGCAAAATCTGTCAAACAATCACCAGCGTAAAAATGCGCCGTTCGATTTTTAAACGCGCGTTCAAAATTTTCCTGCGCTGAAGCGATTGCCATAAATGATTCATCGACAAAATGAATTTGTGCCGCTGGATTTTTTTCTGCGGCAATCAATCCCACAATTCCGTTTCCACAACCTAAATCAATAATGTCGCGGTAATTCTCAGATTTAGGCAAATATTCCAGAAAAAAACGTGTGCCGATGTCCAATTTTTCGCGTGAAAAAACATTCGCATGATTGCTAATCAAATAATCGGTATTTTCTAAAACATAACGAATAGGATAGGGATTTTTCGGTTCTGCTAAATTTGAATCGAATGTCGCAAAAATCAAACGGGCTTTTTTTTGCGCCAACGAGGTTTGTGTTTTACCAATAATGCGTTCCAATAAATTCCAAACGCTAGGCGTGAGAATTTTTACCATGCCTGCGACAATGATTTGCGTATTTTCAGAAATCGTCGAACGCAATTGCAATAATTGAAATTCTAATAACGCCAGCGTTTTCGGCACTTTCAGGATCACTAAATCAAAAACGTGCGGCAAAGGTTTTAAACTATTTAGCAATGTCACAGCATTTTCAGGCAAGTCATTTGCCATTAAATTCAAATGTGTTGCTTGTTGCGAAAGATAGGAATCTGACTGCGCGTGTGGCTGAAAACGATTTAAACCAACTGCCAATGCGCCAAACGTGTCGTTGATAATTAAGATTTTCGTGTTGTTTAATAAATTTAAACTTTCGATGTGTTCTAAAACATATTCGTCTGCCGCATCCCACGCGCGTAGAGATTCATGCGTTTCTTTGGGCAAGCGTTGCAATTCAAATTTGCCTTGTGAAATGTGAAGTTTTTCCGTCATTTCATTTTCCAATTTCTACGCCTGTACACACCACTCGATTACGTCCTTGTTCTTTGGCGCGATACAACGCGACATCTGCATTTTTTATCAAAATATCGGGCGATAAATTTTTATTGGGAATGACCGTTGCGATGCCAATACTGACTGTTACATAGCCAAATGTGGACGTTTCATGTGGTAACGCGAGCATTTTAAAATCGTTACAAATTTTTTGTGCGAGCTGAAATGCTTTTGAACCATCAGTCGCCGGTACAATAAATGCGAACTCCTCGCCACCATAACGCGCCACTAAATCACTTGCACGACAAGCGTGTGCCATTAAAATTTTAGCGACATTTCGCAGACATTCATCGCCCATCTGATGACCATAATAATCGTTATATTTTTTAAACCAATCGACATCTAGCAGGGCAAGCGTGAGTGATTGATGTTGACGTTCTGCGCGAAACCACTCATTTTTAAATACTTCATCAAAGCGACGACGATTCGCAATCCCCGTCAAACTATCCGTCATACTTAATGTTTCAAGTTTATCGTTTGCTATTTGTAATTCAGCAGTACGTTCGGCAACACGCATTTCTAAAATATGTTCAGAAGATTTGAGCGTTTCAACCAAAAGTTGTTGCGCATCTTCTTTTTCTTGCCGAAGGGTTTTATAACGATCTGCTAACGCGAAAGCTAAAAGTAACATTTCGAGTGAGGAGCCAAGTTGTATTGCTGTTTCAATATTGGTAAGGTTTGGCGATAGTATTGATAACGGGATTAGTGCGCTAATGGTTACCGTCACAAATAAAGAGAAAAAAGCCGCAAGAAAGAAATAGGCACTGCGTTGACGCTTTGCCGCACAAGTTAAACTTACGATTAAAATCAACACCGACGTTACTAATATAATAAGGCTTCTATATGGAATAACATTTTGAAACAGGAAAACAAGAAAAAAAGGCAGTGCGATATTTATAGCGATGAGTAATTTAAGTAAGAAATCAAATTTAGGTACGATTATCGCCGTGTTTAGCATCTGACGCATAAATAACAAAAAAACGACAAATGCCCATGCTGTAGTGGTGCTCACGCCTATTTTCGTCCCAAAAATCGAATCGCTCCACGACAATAATTCATTGGATAAACCGGTATAAAAAATCATCGACAGCATAGAAAAACAGGAAAAAATGACGTACAACAAATAATTAACGTCTCGTAAGATGATAAATATCAAAAAATTGTACAAAATCATCGCGATAGCCATGCCAAAATACAGGGCTTGAATGATGTAATCGGTACGTTCATGTTCACAAAACGCGCTTTGTTGCCACAATTTTGCAGGAATCATCATGGCGTTTGGTGTTTCAATTCGTAAATAAACCAGTTGATTCGCGTAAGCAGGCAGTGAAATCGGTAAGACTAAAAATCGATTTTTATAAGGGCGTTGCGCAAAAGGAACTGCATAGCCGCTATGAACGGTTTGATAACCCTTTTCGCTGGGTTGATAAAGTTCGATATTTGCGAGCAATGGATAAGCAATTTCCAGCATCCACGCACTCGGTTTATCGCTACTATTTTTGAGGTGCAAACGTAGCCAATAAGCCGATGAGGTGTAGTGAAAATTCAAATAATCCCCAGTGATTTTATTTGGTTCAAAACGTTCAGAAATTTCAGGCGTTTGTATATCTGTTAGCGTAAGGGTTTTGTCCGAATCTTCGAAAAAAGAAAAGTATTCGGCAAGAGAAACAGATGTTTGATTAACCGAATTCAAATCTAGCATTTTATCCGCGCTAAAGGCAGAACACGGCAATAAACACCACAGAAGAAAGAAAAAAATTAGACGAATTTTTATTACTCCATTCGGTAAATATAAAAAAACACCGCAAATGCAAAATCACTTTTGCGATGTTTATTTTGCCTAATATTTAAGCGCGAGACATAAATTTGCCAGTTTCCGTATTCACTTTAATCAATTCGCCTGTTTCTAAATATTCAGGTACTTGAATTTCTGCGCCGGTACTTAAACGTGCAGGTTTTGTGCGACTGCTTGCCGTTGCGCCTTTAATTGCGGGTGGTGTTTCCAATACTTCTAAAACAACAGCGGCAGGTAATTCAATGCCCAACACTTCATCATCGACAAGTAAGGCGATAATGCCTTCTAAACCTTCGGACAAATAATTCACTTGTTCGTCTAATTCTTCTTTGCTTAACGAATATTGCGAAAAATCTTCGCTATTCATGAAAATATAATTATCACCGTCGATGTAAGAAAATTGCACTTTGGCGCGAACTAAATCGACATCTTTAAAAAAATCATCACCTTTTAATGACTCGTCGAGTTTTTGTCCGGTTTGAACATTGTTGAAACGGATTTTATAAAGTGTCGATGCGCCTCGCGATGAGGGACTTTTCACGTCTACATTTTTAACGATATGCGGCACGCCGTTAATTTCGACTACCATCCCGCGTTTTAAATCACTTGCTTTTGCCATGTTTTATGCCTTAGCCGCGTTTGCCGCTGCGAGTAATTGCGCTAATTCGCCTTTCTTGTACAAATCAATCATGATGTCGCAACCACCAATCAATTCGCCGTTGATATAAAGTTGTGGATAAGTTGGCCAGTTGGAATAAGTTTTTAAGGCTTCGCGTAATTCTTTATCTTCAAAAATATTGAAATGTTGGAAATCGACTTCACACGCATCTAAGACTTGCACTGCTTGTCCTGAAAAGCCACATTGTGGGAAATCAGGCGTGCCTTTCATAAATAAAAGGATAGGGTGGCTTTGTAATAATTGTTCAATACGAACGGTAATGCTCATCAGAAAATAACTCCGGTAAAAATATAAATACGGGTAAATTCTATCAACTTTACGAGACAGAACGAAATCTGTGTCTTCATAGACTTGCTTGCAATGACATTGAAACCTATAATCCGACCTTTTTTGTTGACAGGCAAAACTCATGAGCAGTCATATTATGCCCACTTATGCGCGGCTTTCCGTTACGTTTGAACATGGTGAAGGTGCATGGTTGTGGGACGAGAAAGAACAGCGATATTTGGACGCGTTGTCAGGCATTGCAGTATGTAATTTAGGACACGCGCATCCGGCTGTCCATGAGGCGATTTGTCAACAAAGCGCAAAGTTGTTGCACACCTCTAATCTTTACCAAGTCGCCACGCAAGAAAAACTTGCCGACAAACTCATTGACATGAGCGGCATGACAAATGTGTTTTTCAGCAATTCTGGTGCAGAAGCCAATGAAGCCGCGATTAAATTGGCGCGTAAATTCGGACACTCAAAAGGCATTGCAACGCCAGCCATTATTGTGATGGAAAAAAGTTTTCACGGACGAACCCTTGCAACATTAAGTGCGACGGGCAATGCCAAAATCCAACAAGGTTTTGAACCACTTGTCGAAGGTTTTGTGCGTGTCCCGTACAACGATATTGAAGCAATTAAAACAGCACTTTCTGAAAATACCTCGATTGTCGCGATTTTAGTTGAGTCAGTTCAAGGCGAAGGCGGCGTGAATATTCCAGCATCGGATTACCTCAATCAGATTCGTGCGTTGTGCGATGAGTACAGTATTTTGATGATGCTTGACGAGATTCAAACCGGCATCGGACGTACTGGAAAATTTTTGGCGTTTCAACACAACGGTATTATTCCCGATGTATGTACTTTGGCAAAAGCCTTAGGTAATGGCGTTCCAATTGGTGCGTGTTTAGCGCACGGCAAAGCAGCGAATTTGTTTAACGCAGGCAATCATGGTTCCACATTTGGTGGCAATCCATTGGCGTGTAGCGCAGCGTTGGCGGTTTTAAATATATTAAGCAACAGCGATTTAATTGCTCAAGCTAGAGAAAAAGGCGATGCGATTTGCAGCGCGTTCCAAGAAAAATTACAAACCAATCCGCATGTTGTAAATATTCGCCATTTGGGTTTAATGATTGGTATCGAATTAGACACGCCTTGCAGCGAATTAGTAACACTTGCCTTGAAAAAAGGGTTGCTCATTAACGTGACACAAGACAAAGTGATTCGTTTATTGCCGCCGTTAATTATCGATGCCCCCCAAATTTCCCAACTCGTTGAAACTGTATCAACGTTGATTAAAGAGTATACAAACCAATGAAACCAAGACATTTTATAAGTTTACTGGATTTAACCGGCGATGAATTGCGGCAGTTAATTGACCGCGCGATTACTTTAAAACACGTTCGCGATCATGATTATCAGCCCTTGAAAGGGCAGGTGTTAGGAATGATTTTTGAAAAATCATCGACTCGCACGCGTGTTTCGTTTGAAACGGGCATGGCACATTTTGGTGGTCACGCGCTTTTTTTATCGCCTCGCGATACGCAACTTGGACGTGGTGAACCGATTTCAGATAGCGCGAAAGTGATTTCACGCATGGTCGATTGTGTGATGTTACGCACACACGAGCATGAAACGGTGACAAAATTTGCGGAAAATTCGCGTGTGCCAGTCATTAACGGTTTGACAGACAAAGAACATCCGTGTCAATTACTTGCCGATATGCAAACGTATTTTGAACATCGTGGCGATATTCGTGGTAAAACCGTGACATGGATTGGCGATGGCAATAATATGTGTCACTCTTACATTCATGCCGCAATGGTTTTGGATTTTACGTTGCATATTGCCGCGCCCGAAGGTTATTTGCCTGATTCTGAAATTGTGGCATTGGCGGGAGAACGGGTTTGCTTTTTCGATAATACGGTTGATGCGGCAAAAAATGCAGATTTAGTTGTCACCGATGTTTGGGCGAGCATGGGGCAAGAAAATGAGCAAAAATTGCGTGAAGTGGCTTTCAAAGATTATCAAGTTAACGCGCAAGTGATGGCGGCGGCGAAGTCGGATGCGTTATTTATGCACTGTTTGCCAGCACATCGCGGCGAAGAAGTCAGTGCCGAAGTGATCGATGGTACACAAAGCGTTGTATTTGATGAAGCTGAAAATCGTTTGCACGCGCAAAAAGCTCTATTAGAATTATTGCTGTGTGGTAGTGCAAAAATTTCTTTACTCAATGATTAACCGCGAGAACTTTATGAAAAAGCGATTGTTTGCTGTGTTGATGCTTGTAAGTGCGGCAGTCAGTGGCGCACAAAATGATATTGTTTATGTTGCGGATGATTACAATTTAACGCTTTGGAGTACCTCAAATTACACGGGCAAAATTCAAGTTTTGCCAACAGGTGCGCCATTGACGATTTTAGGCGAACACGCAACAGGAAATGGGTTAATCAAAGTAAAAACCATTGATGGAACAGAAGGTTTTATCAAAGTTAAATACGTTAAAAAAGAAGCTCCTGAACATGACCGCGATGATATTTCAGCGAAAAACATTGCCGCCTTACAAGGTCAAATTGCAAAATTAGAAAATGAACTCAAAGCTGCAAAAGCCGTCATTACGCCAGGTACAACGCTTGAGCAATCACTCGCAACCGAACGCGATAAACTTAGCCACGAATTGAATGAATTGAAAAAAGTTTCAGGTGGTGCAGTTCAACTTAAAAATGAGCGCGATGAATTACAAGAACGTTACGTTGCCGTAGAACGTGATTTGCAACAAGTTAAACTTGAAAATCAAGCATTACTCGACACTGCAAATCAAGACTGGTTTTTATACGGTGGCATTTTGGCATTAGTTGGTGTTTTACTCGGTTTTATTTTGCCAAAATTGAGTTGGCAACGTCGTCGAGGCGGTTGGGATACTTACTAAATTCTTTTTCAAATCAAATAAAAAATTTATGACAGACAATAAAAATACTCGCACCTTTTCTTCTCAAGTTGTTGACGGGATGGAACGCGCACCAAGTCGCGCAATGCTTCACGCAGTTGGTTTTACTAACGAAGATTTCAAGAAACCACAAATCGGTGTTGCGTCAACATGGAGCATGGTGACACCGTGCAATATGCACATTAACAAACTCGCTGATGAAGTGGCAAAAGGTGTCAACGGTGCGAATGGTAAAGCCGTTATTTTCAACACCATCACGATTTCTGACGGTATTTCGATGGGAACGGAAGGGATGAAATACTCCCTTGTTTCGCGTGAAGTAATTGCTGACTCGATTGAAACAGTTATCGGTTGTCAAGGCTTTGACGGCGTTGTGGCAATTGGCGGTTGTGATAAAAATATGCCCGGTTGCATGATTGCGATTGCGCGTTTGAATCGTCCAGCCATTTTCGTTTATGGCGGCACGATTTTACCTGGTTGCCACAAAGACAAAAAACTCGATGTCGTATCAGTTTTTGAAGCCGTTGGCGCACGCGCAAATAATAAAATTGATGATGCCGAACTTGCAGAAATTGAAGCGAAAGCCATTCCTGGCGCGGGTTCATGCGGCGGCATGTACACCGCAAACACGATGGCTTCAGCAATCGAAGCGTTAGGAATGAGTTTACCAAACAGTTCAGCGCAAGCGGCTGTTTCAAATGATAAAAAACTCGATTGTGAACGAGCTGGTGCTGCTGTTTTGAATTTGCTTGAAAAAGGGATTTTACCTAGCGACATCATGACCAAAGAAGCCTTTGAAAATGCGATTACGGTGGTAATTGCCTTAGGAGGTTCAACAAACGCGGTGTTGCATATTTTAGCGATGGCAAATGCCGCGAAAGTGGATATTACCCTCGACGATTTCACGCGAATTGGTAAACGTGTGCCGATGCTAGCGGATTTAAAACCCAGCGGTCGTTATCAAATGGCGGAATTGATTGAAATCGGCGGCATTCAACCGCTCATGAAAATTTTGCTCGATAAAGGTTTATTGCATGGCAATTGTTTAACCGTAACAGGCAAAACGCTTGCAGAAAATTTAGCTGACGTGAAACCGTATCCAGACGGTCAAGATATGATTCACGATTTGGAACATCCGATTAAAAAAGACAGCCATTTAGTGGTGTTATATGGAAATCTAGCGGCTGAAGGTTCTGTTGCGAAAATCACTGGCAAAGAAGGTCTGCAATTTACCGGTAATGCAAAAGTGTTTGATGCCGAAGAACAGGCGTTGCAAGCGATTTTGAATGGTGACATCGTCAAAGGGGATGTGATTGTCATTCGCTACGAAGGTCCGAAAGGCGGTCCTGGTATGCGTGAAATGTTGTCGCCAACTTCTGCCATCATGGGTAAAGGCTTAGGCAAAGACGTGGCATTAATTACCGACGGTCGTTTTTCAGGTGGCACACATGGTTTTGTTGTTGGTCACATTACGCCTGAAGCCTATGTCGGTGGCACCTTGGCAATTGTTGAGAATGGTGATTCGATTACCATTGATGCTGAAAATAATGAATTAACTTTGCACGTCAATGAACATGAAATCGCGCGCCGTTTAGAAAAATGGCAACAACCCGCACCACGTTATACAAGAGGTGTGCTTGCAAAATATGCCAAATTGGTCAATTCTGCGTCACTTGGTGCGGTAACGGATAATTAAAATGAAACAGGGGATTTACGGCTAAAATTTCCTGTAAATCCCTCTCTCTTCACATTGTTAGGAGTTTTTCGCCATGCTACCTGTTATTAAAGTTAAAGCGGACACCATTATTTTTAGAGAGGGGGCTTACGACAAAACAATGTTCATTGTTTTGGAGGGAAGCGTCAAAATTTACGTTGAACGTAATGGCGAAGAAATTGAAATTGCTATTATTCACAAAAATGATTTTTTCGGTGAAATGGCGATTTATCGAAATAGACCGCGTAGTGCCTCGGCGAAAGTGATTACGGATTCCAGAATCGTCGTGATTAAAAGTCGGATGCAACTCGAGCAGTTTATTTCTGAAAATCCCTCGTTTGCAGGCAAAATGATGGGCGTGATGGGAAATCGTTTAGCCAGTACGAATGATTTATTGTTGGAAAAAATTAGCGAATTGACAACGAAAAGTAAAAGTATCGAATTTAGCGTTGAAGAAGATGAAAATGGCATTCCAACGGTAAAATCTATTAAATAGTCGGAATTACGCAGTGGTTACACGATGTTAAAAATTGGTTTAACAGGTGGAATTGGTTGTGGAAAATCGACCGTTTCGCGGTTATTTGCAAGTTTTGATATTCCCATTATTGATGCTGATGAAATCGCACATCGCCTGGTTGCGCGTGGTCAGCCCGCGTTACATCACATCGTTCAAGTATTTGGTTCGGAAATTTTACTTGAAAATGGCGAGTTAAACCGAACTGCGCTGAAAACCCATATTTTTTTGAAGCCTGACGCTAAACAGCAATTAGAAGCTATTTTACATCCACTTATATTTTCAAATTGTGCAAAACAGTTAAAGTCCCTCAAAGGGGCTTATTGCATTTTAAGTATTCCATTACTGTTTGAAACACATGCAGAATCATTTGTTGATCGTATTTTAGTTGTCGATTGCGATGAAAATACGCAAATTGCACGAGTGCAACAACGTGACAATTTGCCCTTAGTAACTATTCAAGCAATTATGGCAACACAAGTGTCATCGGCTTTCCGAAAGACTCATGCACACGATATTATTGATAATTCGAAAAGTGATACCATGCTTGCAGAACAAGTTAAAAAACTGCACAATTTCTACCTTTCATTAAGCCATTGTCAGCAGGATACACCTTAGTTGTGAACACCCCGATTAGTTACGAATTTCCCCTCAATGAACGCATGCGCGTTTTTATTCGCCTCGAACAACTTTTTCACCAATTTCATCATCATTTACACGGGGCATCATCTGTTGATAAACGTGCTGCCATTAGCGTCTTGCTTGATATTGTAGCAATTTTCAAACGCAACGATTTAAAATCGGAAATCCTTAAAGAATTAGATAGACAAGCGAATGTCTTAAATAAAATTGCAGTAAACGTTACTCAAGGTGTGGATACACAAAAATTGCAAGAATTATTAGCGCAGTTAAGTAGTACAAGTCAAAAACTATACGCAATGACAGGCAAAATCGGTAATCACGTTATGGATAATGATTTATTTCAAAGTATTGCGCAACGCAGTTCAATTCCTGGTGGAACGTGTTCGTTTGATTTACCGGAATTTCATTATTGGCTAAACCAAGAGGATGTGACATGTATTCAGGATTTAAGTCAATGGAGTCGCCCGTTTGCCGAGATTGGCAGTGCGATAGATTTAATTTTGGGTTTTATTCGTAATAGTCATACAGTAACGGAAGAAATTGCCCCAGCGGGTTTTTTTCAAGTCACGTTAGATACAAATTTACCAAATCAGTTGGTTAGCGTTAGTTTAGACAAATCACAACCTTATTTTGTTGAAATCAGTGGCGGTAAACATCGTTGCACAATTCGATTTATGCAACCTTCGCGAGATAATCAACGTCCAATGCAAAGCATCGACAATATCCCATTTACGTTAACTTGTTGTATTTTTTAGTTATGTTGAACGTAAAATGTCCGACCTGTCAAAAATTGGTTGAATGGTCAGCAGATCAACGTTTTAAACCTTTTTGTTGTGAGCGTTGTAAATTGATTGATTTAGGCGAGTGGGTGATGGAAGAAAAACGTATTGCAGGTGAACCGATTGAAATTGAAAATATGTTTGAAATAACTACAAATTGTCATGAACTTCATTAGGAAAATACTGT
>DALYHZ010000065.1:0-10912 GCA_031970635.1 Methylococcaceae bacterium
AAGGGAAAATGAGCGCAACGTTGCCGCTACAAATTGCCGTAATCGGTCCGACGCAAGCGGGTAAAAGTTCAATTGTGAATGTATTTTTACAATCACAAAACGCCGGTGTTAGTCCGTTAGCCGGTTATACGGTTCATCCACAAGGTTTTTGTCACGGAATTGAATTGACCACATGCGATGCGTTGGAAAATTATTTCGCGCCCTTTTCAAAAACATCTCCCGAACAATTAGACAGCAGTCGTTATGATTGTTACACCTTAACAAAAAGCAAAACAACTTCTTCTTATTTACCGCCTGCTGTTCTTTGGGATACGCCCGATTTTGATTCGATTGATTCGATTGAGTATCGCGAGGGCATGCTAAAAACGATTGCTTTAGCAGATGCGATTATTTTAGTGGTCAGTAAAGAAAAATACGCCGACCAAGCCGTGTGGGACATGATGAAACGCATTGAGCCGTTGCGCCAACCGACTTTAATTTGTGTCAATAAATTAAGTGAGGATGCGAAAGCCGTTATTTTAGAATCACTAGAAGAAAAATGGCGTGATTATCGACGGGATGTATTTCCCGAAGTGATACCGTTGCTGTATCAAAAGGTGACACAAGCTCCTGAAATCCAGACTACGCAACGACACGTTTTATTTGATTTAGTCAAAAAAATACAGCGCGAAAAACAGCATCGCCGTGAACAAAAATTATTACAAATGCACTGGCAAGAATGGACAAAACCGTTACGCGCTGAACATGAAATTTATCAAGTATGGCAACAGTTAGTTAATGAGACAATTCAACAGGCATTAGATGATTATGAACGCGATTATTTAAACCATCCACGCCATTACGAAACCTTTCAACAAGCCATTGCCGAATTATTGTTGCTACTGGAAATTCCCAGCGTGGCGAAAGTGATGATGTCTGCGCGAAAAGTTTTACTTTATCCGTTAAAACAATTGCGGCGATTGGGGCGAAGTCGAACGCAGATGCAACGCAGTCATGAAATGACGGTTTTGACGCAATTGCTCAATCACACACTCACCGAATTAGCACACCAATTGTTAGATAAAAATGCACAGCCATTATGGCGAGATTTAAGTGAGCAATTACGTCACCATCGCGCAGTGATATTACAAGAATTCAATCAAGCCGCTGAAAACTACCATCACACATTTCAACAAGAAGTTGAACACGCCGCACAAGGGCTGTATCACAAATTAGAAGAACAACCGATGGTGTTAAATACCTTACGCGCCACGCGTGTAACTGCCGATGCGGCAGTGCTGGCAATTACGTTATATACCGGCGGAATTGGTTTACAGGATTTGGTCATTGCGCCGGCAATGTTGACGCTGACTAATTTACTGACTGAAAGCGCGATTGGCAGTTATATGAACAAAGTAGAAAGTGATTTAAAAGCGCAACAACTCGCGTCTGTTAAAGAACATCTTTTCGCACAATTAGCGCAACGTTTACACGCCTTGCCAAACCACATAAAAACTGAAACACATTTTGGCATTTCACCTGAGCAACTCGCCGCTGTCGAAACAAAATTTGAAGAAAAACCACATGGCTTACGATTACTCTGATTTATTGCAGCGCACCCAAACGTGGGCGCAACAGGCTTACGAACAAGGTTGGCTCACTGAAGAAACCGTGCAAAAGTTAAACACGCCGGAAATCCCCCGCTTCACCGAAACACAAGGAATGCGCCCGTTAATAGTGGCATTTATGGGTGGTACGGGCGTGGGAAAAAGTTCGTTGCTGAATCGATTAGCCGGAAAAGCCATTGCTAAAGCCGGCGTGGCGCGTCCAACCTCAAAAGAAGTCACGCTGTTTCATCATCGTGACATTACCTAGCAGACATTGCCACTAACCGATATTTGCGTCGCGCATCATGACGATGCCGCGCAAAAAAATATTGTGTGGATTGACATGCCCGATTTCGATAGCACCGACGCGCATAATAAAACGTTGGTGTTGCAATGGTTGCCACATATCGATGTCTTGATTTATGTGGTTAGTCCCGAACGTTATCGAGACGAAAAAGCATGGCAATTATTACTTGCTGAAGGCGCAAGTCATGCGTGGTTATTTGTGATGAATCAATGGGATCGAGGGCAAATTGAACAAGCCGCCGATTTTGAAAAACAATTAAAACGGGCAGGTTTTCACGCACCTTTAATTTTTAAAACTTGTTGCGTGCCGGAAGCTCTTGAAAACGATGAATTTAGCGCGTTAGCCGGCACATTAACCTCGCTTGCCACACAAAAAACCATCGAACAATTAGAACAACGCGGCACACAAGTTCGCGTGCAGGCATTACGACAACAATTACAAATCGCACAATTGCAACTTGGTGATGAACGCGTTTTGAAAAAATTACAAAATCATTGGCTTTCAAATTGGAAAACCACCGCCGCGCAGTTGCAACAAGGTTTTGCGTGGCGCGTTCAGCCATTAGCCGAACATTTCGCGCAACATGCCAGCGATTTATTAACGACAACAACGCCGATTTCACTTTGGGATGAGTGGGCGCAAAATCGTTTTGAAGATGCCTTAAATACGTTAGTTGTCGAGGCACAAACGTTAGAATTACCCACCGCCCCGCTTGATTCAGAACTTTTACATTTATACGACACCGCGCAAAAACAATTTCATCATCACGTTGAATTAAACACCCGCCAAGCCTTAGCGCAACGGGGCAATATTGTGCAACGGTCGTTATTGAAAATTGTCCGTGCAGCGGAAATTATTTTGCCACTTGCGGCAATGAGTTGGGTGGGTTATCAAGTTGTAAACGGTTATGTCGAAAGCAGTCAAAGCCACGCAAATTATTTAAGCGTTGATTTTGCCGTGCATAGCACTTTAGTTTGTGGCTTGGCGTGGTTAGTGCCGTTTTTTATTTTAAAAAAATGCCAACCTTCTATCGAAAAAAGTGCCGTGCGAGGATTAAACAAAGGGATTTCGCAAGGCTTGGAAAATTTAAATCACGACGTGATTACCGCCCTTGAACAGTTCCAACAGCAACAAACGGTGCAATGGCAACAAGCCAATGCGTTACTGGCAATGTGTGACAAGATGATTAAAAATCCGGTGACATTTTCGCCAAACAGCACATTGGAACGAATGTTAATGCCTGATAATTCAGAGAAATAACGATGCAATTCAAACTAAATGCGCCCTACCCTACTTCAATTGGTCAACAACAAGCCATTGCAGACTTAACCACGCATTTTTCCACTGACAAAAAACAAACCTTGCTCGGCATCACAGGCAGTGGCAAAACGTTTGTGATGGCAAATGTGATTGAAAAACTGCAAAAACCAACGCTGGTTATCGCTCACAATAAAACGCTTGCCGCGCAACTTTTCACCGAATTAAAAGAGCTTTTTCCTGAAAATCGGGTGGAATATTTCATTTCGTATTACGACTATTACCAACCCGAATCGTATTTACCGACGACCGACACTTATATCGAAAAAGATTCGAGCGTGAATGTTGCCATTGAAAAAATGCGTTTGCACGCCGTGTCGAGTTTAATCAGCCGTAACGATACGATTGTCGTGGCGAGTATTAGCTGTATTTACAGTTTAGGAAATCCCGACGATTTTAAAAAAATGGCTGTGCCGCTTGTTAAAGGTGAAAAATTAAAACGCACCGATTTATTAAAATCGCTCATTGCCATTCAATACGAACGAAACGACACGGCGTTAGCGGCGGGTAAATTTCGCGTGCGTGGTGATGTGGTCGATATTATTCCTGCTTATGAAAACAACATTTTGCGCGTCACGCTTGAAGACAATTTAATTCAATCTGTGAAAGAAATGGATGCACTCACAGGTGATTTAATCACGCAAATCGACGAAACCGTTTTATATCCTGCCAAACAATACGTCATTCCCGAAGAGAAAAAACAACGGGCAATGGAACAAATTCGCGCCGAACTCGAAACACATTTACCTTCGTTGCAACCGCTTGAAGCACAACGTTTAAAACAGCGCGTCGAATACGATTTAGAAATGATTGCTGAAATGGGCTATTGCACGGGGATTGAAAATTACAGCCGTTGTTTTGAAAATCGCAACGCAGGCGAACCGCCGTTTACGCTCATGGATTATTTTGGCGAGGATTATTTGCTGATTATCGATGAAAGTCATCAAACGTTACCGCAATCTCGCGCCATGTTTAACGGTGATTTTGCGAGGAAGAAAAATTTAGTCGATTTTGGTTTTCGTTTGCCCTCAGCGTTTGATAATCGCCCGCTTAAATTCCACGAATTTGAAAGCAAAATGGCAACGACGTTGTTTGTTTCTGCCACGCCAGCCGATTATGAATTAGCACAAAGTCAAAATGTCGTGGAATTGATTGTGCGTCCAACAGGATTGCTTGACCCTGAAATTTTTGTGCATCCGATTTCAGGGCAAATGCCGCATTTAATTGAACAAGCAAAACTTGTTATTGAACGCGGCGAACGGGTGTTAATTACCACGCTGACGAAAAGAATGGCGGAAGATTTAACCGATTATTTGGCTAAAGAAATGCTCAAAGTGCGTTATCTGCACAGTGATGTCGATAGTTTGGAACGCATCGAGTTAATTCGCCAACTCCGCGCCGGTGAATACGATATTTTGGTCGGCATCAATTTGTTGCGAGAAGGTTTAGATATTCCTGAAGTGAGTTTAGTTGCAATTTTAGACGCTGACAAAGAAGGCTTTTTGCGTGACGAACGTAGTTTAATTCAAACCATTGGACGTGCGGCACGAAATAGCAATGGCAAAGTCATTTTATTTGCCGACAAAATCACAGGTTCGATGCAACGCGCAATGGAAATTACGCAAAATCGCAGAGCCGCGCAAATTGCTCACAATGAAAAATATGGCATTACGCCGCAGACGATTATTAAATCGATCAGCGAAAAACAAGGCAAAATCAAAGGAACGAAACATCTGAGTAAAGTGGATATTGAACGGCAATTGATAGAACTCGATGCACAAATGCGAACTTGCGCCGCGCAACTCGATTTCGAAAAGGCGATTGAGTTACGCGACAGGATTGAACAATTAAAAAAAATCCAGCAGTAATTGAAAAATATTGAACGAGACATGTTTGTTCAAACACTTACCGTCCTAGGCTAATAAGAGCGGTGTCACTTGACTTAACCAAATGTTTAAACGTTCATCAGTTAAGTGAGGTTGACCACGTTGATCTAAAACCAAACCGACAAATTGATTGTCGATAATGGCATCAGAATGTTCAAATTCATAACCATCGGTATCCCAACGCCCGACAATGTCTGCGCCATAACCGTAAAAAACGCGATAAAGTTGAATAAGTGAACTGGCAAAACGTGACGCATAACGCTCTTGATGACCTAATCCAAACAAAGCAATTCGTTTTCCAGAAAAATCCGCACCATCCAAATGCGGGACAAATTCCGCCCAATTTGCTTCTTGACATCCCACCGCCAAACCAGGCAAATCACCAACGCCATAACTTGGCGTACCTAAAATTAACGCATCATATTTGAGTAATTCACTCGGCGTAGTGCGGTTGATATTTTTAGGTTTATCCGCCATGTCTTCGCCTAATAAACTGTAAATTTTTTTGGCAACAAGCCTTGTACTGCCTGTATCCGTACCGAAAAATATACCGATTCTGCTCATTACTGTCCCCTCATAGAAAAATAATTTTAGTTACGTTAAGAATTCAATTCGGCTAATTCCAAACCGCGAAATACGCTACAACGTTTAAACACGTCTAACGTTGGCGTTAAATCTTTATGTTGACAGAATTTAGCCACCAATTTCGTTAAGCCTTTAATATCTCGCCCTGTTGCAGTTGGGAAAATTTCAACCAATTGTTCAATCAATGCCGCGTCAACAGACAAAGAAAATTGCGCTGTCATCACATGCCAAATTTTTCGGCGATCATTTGTATTCGGCGCGTGATATTTAATCATCGCAATGCAACGCGAAATAATCGCTTCATCAATATCATCAACGCGATTCGTGGTTAAAAATAACAACCCATTGAAGTATTCCAACACCCGCAAAAACACGCCAACCACCGCATTCGAAGCTAAATTATCATTGCGACGTTTAATATAAACATCGGCTTCATCAATCAGCATCACTGCACCCCAACGTTGAGCGCGAATGAGCGTATCTTTTAAAACTTTTTCCATTTCGGCGACATTCAAACCCAATTGCCCCGAATGAACCCGATACAACGGACGTTTGATAATTTCAGAATACACTTCAGCGGTCAGCGTTTTGCCAACGCCAGCAGGACCCGCACATAAAACCGTTGTACCGCCTGATTTTCCCGCCACAATGTCATCCATGAGTACGTCCATTTCAGCCGTTAAAATATCAATCAAATCCGTTTGTTCAGGCGGTAGAACAAGTTTTTGTTTTAGTTCAGGCTGATATTGATAGGGTTTCATATCATTCACATGAACCCAAACGTGATGATGCAATTCCAAATGAAACATCAAAATATAGCCATGAATTGGCAATTCGGTGAATAGCCCTTTAGGAATTTCACCTTTTGTAGTTTCCATTTCCCCTTCGGTTTTTTCGTTATAACGCATACTTTTGGCGGCTTTTCGCAAGTATTTGCCTAAAATATCGCCCGTGACTTCTAAGGTTAATGCACGTTCACTCAAAATGTTTTCATCATTGACTAATCGGCAGGCTTCACCTGCGGAAGATAAAACAACGGTATTTTTTCGTGTCCAATCATTACTTCGATGATTGGCAGTTGGATCTTCTGCATAAATTGCCGTTCCCCATCCTGAAAATTGTTCACCATAACGTCCACGCCAATCAAAATAACGAGTTGCTGCCTCGTCATAAACGGCAATCAATTCAGGCGTTTCTTTTAAATAATTTTTCTCAATGAAAATTTCTGGAATCGTTTTTCCCGCAATATCTTTTCCACGAATAATTAAATTTTCGATGGCAATTTTGCCTTTTGAATTGGCTTTTAACTCGATGATAATTCGCCCCGTTTCTTCTTCGCTAGGCGGTGTGAAATCAATGCGCGTAATCAAATAAGCACTGGTGTTACCTTTCATATCCACATGAAAAAGCCAACCGCGTTGCGCGTTTTCAATTAAGTAATGCACGATGTTAGGCAATAACATTTCCAATTGTTCCGCCTCATAACATTCGGCTTCTTTACATAACGCATCTTTTATCGTTATCAATAAAGCCGCTTGGCTTTGCATCACGCTTTCTTTTTGATATAGCTCGTATAAAAATTGCCATTCCTCAACGCTCAGTTGTGAATAAAACACCTCGACTTTATTTCCAAAACGCAGTTGTTCTTTGAGCGAAATTAAATTTGGAAAGGTTTTCGTTAAAGGCTCGATATGACGGCGTTCAATGTGTAATTTCATAATGTTGACCTACTGCGAAACAGCAGAATAAAGAATTTCTGCAATATGACGTGGCTTTTCAAAACCGCCATTTTCAATTTGTTGCTGACACGAAAAACCATTCGCAATGATGCCTGCTTTCGGTTCGGCGCGTAACGTTGGGAAAAGAGCCTGTTCTGCCATGGCTTGTGAGGTTTCATAATGCTCGGCTTCTAAACCAAAATGCCCCGCCATGCCACAACATGACGATTCGATTAACTCAAAATCCAAACCTTCCACGGTTTTCAAAACTTTTCGCATCGCTTTCATCGCGCCAACCGCTTTTTGGTGACAATGCCCGTGAACTAACATTTTTTCATTGTCGAGTTTGAAATTTAATGTCCAACGTTTTGCAGTTTGTTCACGCCCGATAAATTCCTCAAGTAATAAAACCCGTTCGGCTAATTTTTTCGCAGGTTCGCCTAAACCCAGTTTTAAATATTCATCACGCAAACTCAAAATACACGACGATTCCAAACCAATAATCCAACGTCCTGCGTCAATGTGCGGTTCTAAGGCTTGTAACAAGCGTGTCGCTTCGTTTTTTGCTTGCGTTATCATGCCGTTGGAAAAATACGTCCGTCCACAACAAAGCGGCGTTGAGTCATTGCCATCAATCGCGCTGGCGATTTCGACTTGATAACCTGCTTTTTGGAGTAGATTTAACGTGGCTTCGACGACATGCGGATTGAAATTGCGATTAAACGTATCGACAAACAAAACGACTTCGCGGGTTGAATCAGTCGATTGTTGAGTAAATTTTTCTGTTTTGGATAACGTTTGATTCGCGGGAACGGGTAACGGTGCTTTTGCGGAAATGTTTAAAAACGTTTCGGTCATTTTTGCAATGAACGGTGAATGATTTCGCCATGTCACCAATTGTTTGAGCGCGGGAAAACGGACTAACTTTGGCAAATTTGCAAACAGTTTTCGACGCAAAGGCACGCCGTTTGTTTGATTGAATTGCGCGAGATATTCGGCTTTGATGAGAGCCATATCGACTTCGTTTTCACATTCGCGTTTGCAACCTTTACAACTCACGCATTCGTTCATTGCTTCGACTAATTGCGCGTCGAAAAGGGCTTTGTCGTCATTGATGGCGTTAAGCGCGGTTTTTAATAATTTAACCCGTCCACCTGTTGATAAATGAGGATTGCCCGTGACTCTAAAACTCGGACACATTACACCTTTTGGATTGTGATTTTCACACTGTTTGCTACCGATACAGACCGCAACCGCTTTTGCAAAATCACCACCTTTTTTGGGAATATCGGCGTAAGCGTCGCCCATTCCTGCGTTTTGATAATCTGACCAATCAAGAAAAAGTTTCATTGTTTTTGCTCTGTAAATAAATACGTCTACAGCAAAAACAATTCCATTCATAACATCTTATTTTTTAAGAAAAATTAAATTCTTTTTATGTCGTTATGTTACAAATCGGACAATCGGTTGTTCATTGAGAGGTTTTTACGACAGAAGAATTCAGTACCAAAATTCTAGCACAAACAAAAAAGGCTAGATTTCTCTAGCCTTTTGTTTTCATTAAGTGTTAGTTTGCCGAAAACTGTTACCTCTCAAAAAACACTATTTACCGAAAATATAACCTTCATTCTGTATAATTCTGTATCGAAAATATAATTTTGCCCCACATTTTTCCATCGTTTAATTTAAGATTCAAAAGCCCAAAAACCACGCCCCTTACCTAGTCATTGGTTACATCACAATTACTGTCTCGCTTGATAATATTACGAACCTTTGAGATAACATCATCGGTCAATAAAATTTCACTAATCTCCTCGCCACTCAACGCATTGCTCTCACGCCATAGTTTTTCAAGTTCATTGTTTTTATGATTCATGAAGGCACGAGAAATCAACGCCAGTTTTTCTACATCTTGCGCGAAATGTCTGCGCTCAGTTTGATTGAGAAAATTAAATCCGCTTCAACTTTTTCATGAGTTGAGGAATTGTTTTAAGGCTGTATTTTATCAACATGTTGTAAATCAATTCTTGCGCTATGGCCGTATACTGCTAATAAATGAAGTAAATTTGAACCATTCATTAATGTGATTGGTTTGCCGTTAGCGAATTGATATGAATCAGAACCGAAATCAGCAGTTGTTACTAAAATCCTCTTGATAGCTCCTTCATTCATAATAGTTCCATATAAATCACGAACCGCTGATACTCCAACTGTTTTTGTGTATCGGCTTTGCTTGGATAACAATTTTTCCGCCGCGTATTGGGGCTGGCACGGAAGATTTGATTTTTCTGGCTATTTGCACGCCGCCGTTTTTGAAGGGGGTTTATGTTGATTGTTTTTTGGATTGATATAAATCAAAAATTTAGCGATGTGAAATAGCAAAGTTAACGCTGTTTTTTGGCTATTGCATTATTCATCTGCTTTTACGAATTTGATGTTTTCATTTAAATCACCAGCAGCAAGTTCATCTTTTGAATCTACGAACTGATTATCGTCACTTATGTCTAATGGTTCTTTATCTTTTTGTTCGCACCACTCTTTGTAAGATTTGTGAGGAGTTTGATTAAATAAATCGTCACTAAGAATATATGGAAGTATTATTTTGTCGTCTGTTGATGTTATAAATGCCTCACAGAATTCTTTAAGTTCTTTTCTACCCTCATCATGATTATTGTCACGAAGCGAGTGCCTCAGCTTGTATTCTAATGCTTCAAGTTGCGATTCACATTTTATCCAAATAATAGGGTAAGGTTTGCCACCCAATACACTTTTCATTGACTCACTTTCATCAAACCACAATGCTAAATCCCCCCTTTCTTCAGGTGTAGATTTGCAGTTTAAACAAATTAAAATTAACCAAGCTAAATCAACAGATATGACCATTTTCATTTGACTAGCAAATTTTGACAATCGAAAGCCTGTATCGATATAAGGTCCAATATAATCAAATCCTTCATTTGGCAAAGGTACTTTTCTATGCGTTATTGGAAATCCAGCAATCCAAGCTGTTCCTTTAAGACGAACTTTCTTACCAGATGTATCAAGTCTTCGGTTATATTCTTCTATTGAAAGTTTAAAAGCACGAAGTGTCGATATAGCATCATCACCTTTCGCCAGTATGGTTGTCCATAATAATTCATCGCCAATACCTTTCCAAAAATCAATAGACTGACATTTTAATCGCTGTTGTTCTCCTTTAAATACAACGGGAAATTCATTATAAAAATCTTGAAAAGTGTCCAACCAAAGCGGCTTTATCTCTACACCGATAGCCTTTGATTTAAGTGCAGTTGACCCTATTAAATCGGCACTTAAAAACAATCGAAGTGAAAACTCATCATCTATGTTCAATTTGTTCACGCCTGATATTAACTGCTTGTGTAGAAACTTGAAAATGTCCAGCTATTGAGTAAACATCTCCGCCAAATTGTTCAGAAATATTTTGAAATTCAGCACTAGGCATAAGCAGTGCTGCTGCAAACCAATTAGCTTCCCATTCCAACGCACCACTTC
>DALYHZ010000066.1:0-10871 GCA_031970635.1 Methylococcaceae bacterium
GTTGTGCTGGTGTTTTGTTTGAAAAGAAAAATCGATAAGCTAAGTAACCCAAGCCCGCAATCATTAACAAACCAAAAAAGCCAATACCGCCAGAGCTTCGTGTTGCACCGGTATTATCGCTATAAACCGGTGCAGGTTGCGCATAACCCTGATTCGCAGGTGCATAACCTTGTGGTTGCATGGGAACAGGCGCGGCATAGCCTTGTTGAGGTTGTACAGGCACAGCATTATTATGATCGCCCATCATCGAACCAACCAAACCACCAACAGCCAGACCAGCCGCCGCGCCTAATGCACGATCTTTCCATGCTTGGTTTGAACTTGCGGGTTGTTGTGGTTGTTGCGCGATAGGGGCAGGATGACTTACTGGTGGAGGTGGTGGCGTTGCTACTCGATTACTGGACGGTAAATCGGCACGACTATAAGGCGTACTGTAAGAAGGTTTACTACCAAAAGATTTACCGCCCCCTAAACGTTGTGCTTCGGCGGCAGAGATTCCACCTAATGCCAACGAAATCAAAACGATGCCGTTAATAAAAACATTGGTTTTCTTGTTCATGAGATTTTTTGCATTCCGTAATGAGTAAATTAAAAATGGTGCGAATATTCGCGCCACACACAATAACAAATCTGATGCTCTGAAAACAATCATTCGTCATTCCGTCGATACTATTGAATCTCTGAAATCATCACGAGAATCGTATAATTTTTCACATAGATTAACACGATCTTCACGAAATCTATTTAATCTCATTTATATTGATGTGTGATCGCATCATGAATAGATTTAAACTAAATACCATAAAATTTAAATGGTAATATTTTAAGAAAATAGATGACAACTAGCAAAACGATTTTCTAAAAAGCATTTTAAATCAATTTGTTATTTGTAAAATTAAATCATATTCTATTTGGCAATCAATGAATGAGTTTTGCCATGTTTTATTATTTTTAACGTAATGAAGTCGTATAGAAACTAGCATCGATAGGTATCATGGGTTAGAATTAACCCGATTATTTGTGATAATTATTGAGTAAAAGGAACAAAGCGACAGTATGTTGTATCGCTTTGAATTACCAATGGATATAACGCATAAAGGTTTATAAACTACTAGAGGAGTTTGCTCCGTGAAAAAAACAAAGCAACTTTTCGTCGGTGCCACATTGACAGCCTTGGGGTTGCAAACAGCGCAGGCGGATTACGCACTTAATTTGATGCAAGGGGTCACAAAAGTCAGTCATGATCTTTATGACCTACACATGCTTATTCTATGGATATGTGTGTTTATTGGTATTGCCGTTTTCGGCACGATGTTTTATTCGATTTATCATCATCGTAAATCGAAAGGACACAAAGCCGCGAATTTCCATGAAAATACGACTGTCGAAATCATTTGGACAATTATTCCTACATTGATTTTGATTGGCATGGCAATTCCTGCTACCAAAGCGATGATAGAAATAGACGATGTTCAACAATCTGAAATGTCTATTAAAGTTACTGGTAAACAATGGTATTGGGATTATGAATACCTTGATAGCGGTGTGCATTTTGAAAGTCATTTGGATGCTGCCAGTGAAAAAGCGCATCGTGTTGATTCGATTGATCCTCACACCGTTCCTAACTATTTGTTAAACGTGGATAACCCATTGGTTGTTCCCGTTGGCAAAAAAATTCGTTTCGTCTTTACCGCTGCTGACGTAATCCACTCTTGGTGGGTGCCTGATTTGGGTTGGAAAAAAGACGCAAATCCAGGCTTTATTAACGAAGCATGGACTCAAGTGGATAAACCTGGAGTTTATCGTGGTCAATGTACCGAATTGTGTGGTCGCGATCATGGCTTTATGCCTATCGTTGTTATTGCAATGGAACAACCTGATTACGACAAATGGGTTAAAACGACTTTAGCAAAACAAAATGAAAAACCTGATTTAAGCGATCAATCGCGTGAACAGTTAATGGCAAATGGTGCGGCAGTGTATTTGAAAAACTGCGTAGCATGTCATCAAATTGATGGTAAAGGTGCAGCAGGTGCTTACCCAGCATTGCGTGGCAGTGCAAAAGTGACCGGTGGTATCGATCCATTGATTGGTTTCTTGCAAGCCGGTACAAGCAGAATGCCAGCGTTTGCAAAATTGAAAGACAACGAATTAGCGGCAGTCATTACTTACATTAGAAATGCGCCTGAACTCGGCAATAAAGTTGGCGATGAAATTCAACCTAAAGCTATCACGCCTGTTTATGACGATGATGAGTAATTAAGGTTTTATCGTCTTTACTCTTTTTTAACTGTTATGAGGTATAAAGTATGTCTGCTGTAATAGCTGAACATGGACACGATGATCATCACGATGATCACGCGCATGGCCCAGAGAAGGGCTGGTTGCGATGGATAATTACCACCAACCATAAAGATATTGGTACGTTATATTTGTTGTTTGCGCTGGCGATGTTCTTCGTTGGCGGCATCATGGCGATGATTATTCGTGCCGAATTGTTTGAACCTGGAATGCAATTTGTTAATCCACAGTTCTTTAACTCGATGACGACTATGCACGCGCTGGTCATGGTATTCGGGGCGGTTATGCCAGCATTCGTAGGTCTTGCGAACTGGATGATTCCGATGATGATTGGTGCGCCTGATATGGCGTTGCCACGCATGAACAACATGAGTTTTTGGATGCTTGTTGCAGGTGTTTTATTACTTGCGTCAACATTATTCATGGAAGGCGGCGCCCCTGCTGGCGGTTGGACATTGTATCCGCCGTTAGTTTTGCAAACAGGTAAAGCGTTACCATTTGCAATTTTCTCTGTGCATTTGCTCGGTATTTCGTCAATCATGGGTGCGATTAACATTATCGCGACCATTTTGAATATGCGTGCGCCTGCCATGACGTTGATGAAAATGCCATTGTTCGTCTGGACGTGGCTTATCACCGGTTTCTTGTTGATCGCGATTATGCCTGTATTTGCTGGCGCGGTAACCATGTTACTCACCGACAAATTCTTCCACACCAGCTTCTTTGATGCGGCAGGTGGTGGCGATCCTGTTTTTTATCAACATATTTTCTGGTTCTTCGGACACCCAGAAGTTTACGTTATGATTTTGCCAACTTTCGGTGTGGCATCAACCATTATTCCAGTATTTGCGCGTAAACCTTTATTTGGTTACAGCTCAATGGTTTATGCAACAGCGTCGATTGCATTTTTATCATTCATCGTTTGGGCGCATCACATGTTCACTGTCGGCTTGCCAATTTCAGGCGAGTTGTATTTCATGTATGCCACTATGTTGATTGCAATTCCAACTGGCGTAAAAGTGTTTAACTGGACAGCCACCATGTGGAAAGGTTCGATGACATTTGAAACACCAATGTTGTTTTCAATTGCATTCGTTGTGTTATTTACGTTAGGTGGTTTTACTGGTTTGATGATGTCTGTTGCACCAGCGGATTTCCAATATCACGATACTTATTTCATCGTGGCGCATTTCCATTACACTTTAGTACCAGCATCTGTATTCATTTTAATGGCGGCAGGTTATTACTGGTTGCCTAAATGGACAGGTCACATGTATAACGAAAAAATTGGACAATTGCATTTCTGGTTGTCTGCGATTTCGGTAAACGTTTTGTTTTTCCCACAACATTTCTTGGGATTAGCAGGTATGCCACGTCGTATTCCTGATTACGCGATTCAATTTGCGGATTGGAACATGATTTCAAGTATTGGTGGTTTCATTTTCGGCGTAAGCCAATTGTTATTCCTTTGGATTGTGATTGACACAATCAAAGGTGGTACAGGCGAAAAAGTAACCGACGAAGTTTGGGAAGATGCACATAAACACGGTTTGGAATGGACATTGCCATCTCCACCGCCTTATCACACCTTCACAACGCCACCTACTGTGATTCCTTGCGATCACGATTAAGGTCAAAATGTAGAGGCGCGATTTATCGCGTCTCTGCGTTGGATTGAATATGACGATAAAACAAAGAAATATCTTAACGGCGGTGGTGTTAATTGCAATCGCCACTACGATTTACGTTATGGCTGTCATTCAAGCAGTATCACGATGAACGATGATGTTGCAGTAAAAAATAAAAAGTTAGGTCGCAACCTGGCAATAATTGCCATTGCGATGTTTGGTTTTGGTTATGCGTTAGTGCCGTTATATGACGTGTTGTGCGAATGGAAATGGATTGAACGCGATCGTCCAGACGCTATTAAATCTGTTCCAGAAACCGCTTATCCTATCGATGTAAATCGTAATATTAACGTGGAGTTTGTGACCACGTTAAACGAAAACACACCGATGGTTTTTAGTGCGGAAACAAAACAATTACAAGTTCATACCGGTGAATATCATACGGTGAATTTTTATGCTGAAAATAAGACCGATAAACCAATGGTCGCACGCGCGATTCCAAGTTTTTCGCCTGCTCTGACTAGCACTTATTTTGAGAAAGTAGAATGTTTTTGTTTTTCAGAACAAACTTTTGCACCGCATGAAAAGAAAACGATGCCAATGCGTTTTGTGATTAACCCGAATTTACCAAAAGACTATAAAACAATCACATTGTCTTACACTTTTTTTGATAACACTGAAACAGCCGTAAAAAAATAACAAGGGGAAGTTTATGTCAACAAGTAATACTACTTATTACATTCCGCATAAAGCGACATGGCCTGTGCTAGCAACTGCTGGTTTAGTGACCACGTTAGCGGGATTTGCAAATTATCTTAATGGCTCATCTATCGGTTCAACACTGATGGTTGCAGGGCTAGCAATTTTCATTGTGATGGTTGCAGGTTGGTTTACACTGCAAGCAAACGAAAGTGAATCAGGTATGTACAATCATGGCGTGGGTATTTCGTACCGCATGGGCATGATGTGGTTCATTTTTTCTGAGGTCATGTTCTTTGCCGTCTTCTTTGGCGCATTATGGTATACCCGTAATTTATCAGTGCCTTGGTTAGGTGGTGAAGGTTCGAATTCGGCAACAAAAGAGTTTTTATGGCCTGCATTTAATGCCGTTTGGCCAACGAATGGTCCTGGCAATGTTGGTGGTCATTTTGAACCAATGGGGGCGTTTGGTTTGCCTTTAGTAAATACATTGTTACTTTTAACCAGTGGTGTAACCTGTACTTGGGCGCATCATGGTTTGATTGCTAAAAATCGTAAACAATTGATTCAAGGTTTAGCGGCAACCGTTGGTTTAGGCTTTTTGTTCGTGCTTTGCCAAGCTACTGAATATCATGAAGCATATACCGAAATGGGCTTAACATTGGGTTCTGGTATTTACGGTTCAACGTTCTTTATGTTGACAGGTTTCCATGGTTTCCACGTTTGCGTTGGTGCGATTATTTTGAGCGTCGTCTTATTCCGTAGCTGGAAAGGACATTTCAGCCCAGAAAACCACTTTGCGTTTGAAGCGGCTGCGTGGTATTGGCACTTTGTTGACGTAGTTTGGTTAGGCTTGTTTATTTTCGTTTATTTAATGTAAGCCGGAAATTTACTGCAAAAAAGCGTGGTCGCTAATTAGACCGCGCTTTTTTTTTGTCAAATGTGTTAATTATTTTGTCGGTGTTTCAGAAATAGATTGTGTGCTATGAATTTTTGCGCCTAAACCGTGTGGCTCAACTAATCCTGTTGCAATCGCAATGACAACAAAAATAAATAATGCGACAGATAATCCAATTCGAAATGTTAGGGCTTTAAGCGTTTTTTGTGAGTTGGCTTCATCTTTGTGTTTCACTAAATGAAATAACGCCGAACCCAAACTGGCGATAATGGCAACAAAAGCAAGAATGACTAACGTTTTAATCAACATAATTTTGAGAATCGTAAAAAAAGAAAATCCTATTTTCGATGATTTCATAATGGCAATACAACTTTAAAGGCGACAACATGAATATAAAACTAAGATGGCTATTTGCTTATTTAGGATTATTCATATTATTTTTAAGTTTAGGGGCGTGGCAAATCAACCGCGCTAATGAAAAACAAGAATTTTTAGATACCCAAGCACAGCGTGTAAATGAAACGATTTCATTAACAATTAAAACGCCAGACGATGCAATCGAGTTGCGTTATAAACAGGCGAGTGTTATCGGACATTACGACACGATGAAACAATTTTTGCTTGATAATCAAATCGATGCTGGCAAAGCAGGTTATTTCGTTTTTACGCCCTTTAAATTACAAAATAGCCATAAAGCCATTTTGGTAAACCGTGGCTGGATTCCATTAGTCGAACCGCGTGCAACATTGCCGAATGTCGATTTTTTGGCTGAGAATGAGACAACGTTAAAAGGCAGAATTAACACGTTTCCAAGCATCGGTTTGAAATTGGAAGTCGCAAATCAGCCGACAAAAACTAATCCTGCTGTCGTAGGCGTAATCGATAGTCATGTTTTAGCGCAACAGTTAGGCTACGAATTATTTAACTTTCAATTAGAATTAGATGCAGATTTGCCTAACGGTTTTAAACGCGAATGGGCAGCAGCTAAAATTATGCAACCTGAACAACATTTGGCTTATGCGCTACAATGGTTCGGTTTAGCGTTTGCCTTAACAATAATTTTTATTAAATTTGGTTTGAAAAAATGACACCTCAACAACGTAGAAATCGACAACTTATTATTGGCATTTTCGCAATGTCGATTATTCCGTTTAGCATTGCATGGTTTTTGGCAAAAAATCCTGATTTGTTGACGCCTTCAGCAACAAATAAAGGGCAGTTGATTTCTCCCGTTATCACAACTGAGCGTACAGATTTTCAAGGTTTCGATACTTTTTCGCAGGAAAATTTAAAAGAACTTGAAGCGCATTGGTTGATTGTGAATGTTATTCCTAAAAATGATTGTGGTGAGGTTTGTTTAGAGGCGTTGCACAAAAGTCGGCAATTACGTTTGATGCTTAATAATGAATTGGTTCGAACCCGCCGCGCCGTTTTAGTGCTGGATGCGAGTGTTTCACAGGATACTGCGGCGAATTGGTGGAAAGAAGACGCTGATTTATTGCGTTTAAAACCAAATGCGAGCGTCATTGAAAAATTGAATGTGCTTTATAATGGTCAAATTCCAGAAGGTGTATTGTTACTTGTCGATCCGCTTGGTAATTTCATGATGCAATACGCGCCAAACTTTAATCCGTATGATGCAAAAAGTGATTTGATGCACCTTTTAAAAATTTCACAAATTGGTTAGTAGAAAATGTTTAGAAAAATAACAGGAGTGAGCGTCCTACTTGCGTTAGTGACGATTATTACAAGCGAGTGGATACGCTTATCACCGATTGATTTAGGTAATTTAAATTTAAACGAGTTGCATCGGTTGCTCGTGCAAATAATGCCGATTGTAGTCACAGGTGCATTGTTTTTAGTGAGTAGTATTTTTTGGTTGTTGTTTACGTTGTATTTGCGTTTAGACTCACGGGTGATTTTATCGCCGCAACCGCAAAGCCGTTTGTTTGTACAAGTCGCGTTAGTTGTCGTTTTAATTCAAGTATTTTTAGGTGATTGGACAACGGCAAATCATGCCGCCTTAGCATGTCGCGGTTTTCCGCAATGTAATGGAACATGGTTGCCGGCGTTAAATTATGACAATGCGCTGAATTTATTTTATGGCTTACAAAATCATTACAGCGGTGTCGTCGCTTATGACGCGCAAATTACCTTAGCATGGTTGCATCGTGCAGGCGCGTTATTGTGTTTTGTGGTTTTGAGCGGTGTGACGTTTCAAGCGACTTCTGCACCATCGAAAACGTTACGCAGGGCAGGTTTGTGGTTAAGTGGGCTGTTATTTTTACAAATCAGTTTAAGCATTTTCACCATTAAATTTGATTTGCCGTGGTGGATGGCAGTCATTCACGCAATATTGGCAATATTACTTATTTTGCCGCTGATTGCGATTCATTTTTACAGCAAATACGACTTTCCCTTTGAATCAGAAAGTGCTGTTTTAACAACCGAATTACCGGTTAGCGAAACACCTGTTATTACGACAGATTCGTTATATAGACGCTTAAAATCACAATTGCAACGCACTCGCAACGGTTTAGGTGGCGTATTTTCAACGTTATCTTTATCTAAAACGATTAACGATGATTTGCTTGAAGAAATCGAAGCCAATTTGCTCATGGCAGATGTTGGTATGGAAGCAACATCTGCAATTATCGAAAGGTTAAACAAGCGCGTCACCCGTTCAGAACTCAAAGATAGCACCGCGTTAGAAGCGATTTTGAAAGAAGAATTACTAGAAATTTTGCGTCCATGCAGTGTGAATTTAACCATTCCAAAACAAGACAAACCGTTTGTGATTTTAGTTGTCGGCGTAAATGGCGCAGGTAAAACCACGACGATTGGAAAATTGGCGAATCGTTTGAAATCTCAAGGTCATAGCGTGATGCTTGCCGCAGGCGATACATTCAGAGCGGCGGCGGTTGAACAATTGCAAACGTGGGGCGAGCGTAATCAAATTCACGTTGTTGCGCAACACACTGGCGCAGATTCCGCTTCTGTTATTTACGATGCAGTGCAATCCGCGCAAGCAAAAGGCATCAACGTTTTAATTGCAGACACGGCTGGGCGTTTACAGACGAAATCGAACTTGATGGACGAATTGAAAAAAGTCAAACGCATCATGGCAAAGCTCGATGATACTGCGCCACATGAAGTGTTATTGGTTTTAGATGCTGGCACGGGACAAAATGCGGTTTCTCAAACCAAATTGTTCAATGAAGCGGTGACATTGACAGGTTTAACGCTGACGAAATTGGACGGTACAGCAAAAGGCGGTGTTATCTTTGCACTTGCAAAACAATTTGGCGTACCAATTCGTTTTATTGGCATCGGCGAAGGCATTGAAGATTTGCAAGATTTTGATGCCGAATCATTCGTTAATGCGTTGTTTACTAAAGACTAATCGACCATGTTAAAGTTTGACAATGTAAGTATGCGTTATCCTGAAGTGGGCGATGTGTTACGCAGCGTCAGTTTTCATCTTGAAAAAGGTGAAATCGCGTTTTTAACAGGGCATTCGGGAGCGGGCAAAAGTACATTGTTCAAGCTCATCGCGATGATGGAACGCGGTAATCGTGGGCAAATTACGTTTAGTGATTATAATTTCAATAAAATCAATTCGCGTCAAATTCCATTTATTCGTCGGAAAATGGGATTGATTTTCCAAGATTATAAATTACTCAATGACCGCACGGTGTTTGATAACGTTGCATTACCGCTGATTATTATGGGATATAGTTATAATGAGATTTCGCGGAGAGTTCGCGCAGCACTCGATAAAGTTGGTTTGCTCGGTAAAGAAAAAAAATATCCACTCATGTTATCAGGTGGTGAACAACAACGAATTGGTATTGCTCGCGCTGTTGTAAATAAACCGTTAATGATTTTAGCCGACGAACCAACTGGTAATTTAGACCCTGAATTATCCGCAGAAATCATGCACTTATTTGAACAATTTAAACAAGTTGGCGTAACGGTTTTGATTGCCTCACATGATATTTCCCTTATTTCACAATTAAATCATCGCGTGTTAAAACTCGATCATGGTCAATTAGTCGCAGGTGGCTAACGTGCAGCAACACAAACCTAGACACAATCATAATCGCATTATCGAAGCGAAAAAAAATCCAAAACAAACTTCGCATGTGGGTGGTGATTTTTCGGATAAATTACGCGCTTATCGAGATTTGCACGCGCATGCTTTATTTTCCAGTTTAGGTCGTTTAGTTGCCTCGCGTTTGAATGCGGTGTTGACGATTATCGTGTTATCGATTTCGATTTCTTTAGCATGCGGTTTTTATTTATTGGTCGAAAATGTTCAACAATTAACTTCAGATTTAGAAACTAGTAATCAAATTTCGTTGTTTTTGCGTGACGACGTGTCGCTAGCGAGTGCCAATCGTTTGGCAAACGGCATTAAATTAGACCCGAGTGTGCAAGCCGTAAAAGTAATTACCAAAGAGCAAGCCTTAAAAGAATTTGAGGATTTTAGTGGTTTTGGTGAAGCGGTGCGGGCATTGGAAAAAAATCCATTGCCTATTGTATTACAAGTGATTCCCAAAAATTCGCTTGAAGAAGGGCAAAATATTGAGACATTGGTCGAAAATTTTAAACAAGCCGCAGAGGTTGATTTCGCGCAACTGGATATGCAATGGGTAAAACGTTTGCAGCTTATGATTGAAGTGGCACAATGTTCAGTAATGTTACTGGGTATTTTGCTAAGTTTAGCCGTGCTATTTATTACCGGAAATACGATTCGTCTCGAACTTCATAATCGCAAAGATGAAATTGTGATTGCAAAATTAGTGGGGGCGACAAATAGTTTTGTGCAACGTCCGTTTTTATACAGCGGTTTTTGGATTGGCTTTTTCTCAGGCATTAGCGCGTGGTTTATTGTCACGATTATGATGCTGGTGTTAAAGCAACCGGTTGAAAAATTATCAATGCTTTATAATAGCAGTTTTCATTTATTGTTTATGGGATTTTTTGAAACACTCGCGCTAATTGCAGCCTCTTCATTGCTGGGTATTGCAGGGTCTTGGGTTGTAGTGCGTTTGCAATTGCAACAACTTAACGTGTAATTGTTATTCAGAAACTAACGTTTCAACGCGGAAATTACCCGCGCCGTTTTCGCCAAAAATATCTGCTAACCACAGTAACACTGTTTGCATGGTCGTCGCTAAATTCCACGGTGGATTGATAACAATCATGCCACTGGCATTCATGCCACGCCCCGAATTATCTGCGTGAATACCTAATTCAAAAAGTTGTATGTTTTTTATACCACTTTTCTTAAATGCCATTTCTAACGCTTGATTACGCCCACGTTCAATCACGGGATACCA
>DALYHZ010000067.1:0-10795 GCA_031970635.1 Methylococcaceae bacterium
GTCTGGGAAGTCTTGTTCGCCACCGTGCGCAAACACGAAGTCAACGAAGGTTTCTTAGTTTCTTCAATGCTTTACACCTTAATCATGCCCCCAGATATGCCTTTATGGCAGGTCGCATTGGGTATTTCTTTCGGTATCGTTATCGGTAAAGAAGTATTCGGTGGTACAGGTAAAAACTTCTTAAACCCAGCTTTGACAGGTCGTGCATTTTTATACTTTGCTTACCCTGCATCAATTTCTGGTGATTCAGTTTGGGTTGCGGTTGATGGTTACACCGCAGCAACACCATTAGGTTTAGCGGCTGACGGTGGTTTAAGTGCCGTCACAGAACACTACAGTTGGTTACAAACTTTCATGGGTTTTGAACCTGGTTGTTTGGGTGAAACATCGGTTTTAGCCATTTTAATCGGTGCGGCATTCTTACTTTATACCCGCGTTGCGTCTTATCGCGTTATGGGTGGCGTATTTGCTGGTATGGTTGCAACTTCATTGTTATTCAACATGATTGGTAGCGACACTAACCACATGTTTGCATTACCTTGGTACTGGCATTTAACCGTTGGCGGTTTCGCATTCGGCATGGTTTATATGGCAACTGACCCAGTTACAGCGGCAATGACCGATACAGGTCGTTGGGTATTCGGTGGTTTAGTTGGCGCGATGACTGTGTTAATTCGCGTTGTGAATCCTGCATTTCCAGAAGGCATTATGCTCGCCATTTTATTTTCCAACATGTTTGCACCGACGATTGATTACTTCGTCATTCAAGCGAATATCAGAAGAAGGATGAAACGTCATGCCTAAATGTGAAAAATTAAATAAAGTTTGCGAAAAATTAGAGCAGTACGAGTCATATCGCAAATTCAAAGTCTATGCTGACAAAATCCTTGCATTAGGCAACGACAGCTTAGAAAAAACAGTCGCTATCGCGGTTTCATTATGTTTGGTTTGTGCGATATTTGTATCGATGGCGGCAGTCGCTTTAAAACCGCTTCAAGTTGGCAACAAAGAATACGACATGAAGAAAAACATTTTGGACGTAGCAGGATTATTAACGCCTGACACCAATGTCGAAAAAGCCTTTGCTGAAAAAATCGAAGCAAAATTAGTCAATTTGGAAACTGGCGATTATGCCGATGGCGACGCGAATGCGTATGACCAACGTAAAGCAGCAAAAGACCCAGCGCAAAGCATTGCCATTCCTAAAGAACAAGACATTGCTCACATTCGTGTTAAAGCGAAATTAGCAAAAGTCTATTTAGTGAAAGAAGGCGGCGCGACTAAATCAATCATTTTACCAATCAACGGTTATGGTTTGTGGTCAACGCTTTATGGTTTCTTATCAGTTGAAGCCGATGGACAAACCGTTCAAAGCATCAACTTCTATGACCAAGCTGAAACTCCAGGATTGGGTGGCGAAGTTGTGAATCCAAACTGGCGTGCGCTTTGGAAAGGCAAAAAAATCTATGCTGAAACCGAACAAGCGTCTTCTGACAAAGGTTCATTGGGTGAAGCTGGCGTAGGCGAACCTGCGTTAAGTTTGATTAAAGGCACAGTTGATCCAAGCAAAGCAGGTTCACAATATCAAGTGGACGGTTTGGCGGGTGCGACTTTAACCAGTACAGGTGTGACCAACTTAGTCAGATATTGGACAAGTAAAGAAGGTTTCGCGCCTTATTTGGCGAAAGTCAGAACGGTTAAAGGAGCAAAATCATGAGCGAAATTTTAAATGATGAAACAAAAAAAGTTCTCGTTGAGCCATTAGTTGAAAACAACCCGATTACTTTGCAAGTTCTCGGTATTTGTTCGGCTCTTGCGGTAACGTCACAAATGTCAACCTCGCTCATTATGGCGTTAGCGTTGACGATGGTAACAGCGTGTTCGAGTGCGGCGATTTCAGCGATTCGTAATCACATTCCAAGTAGCATTCGTATTATCGTACAGATGATTATTATTGCGTCGCTTGTAATCGTGGTTGACCAAATCTTGAAAGCATTTGCTTACGAAATCAGCAAACAATTATCGGTTTTCGTTGGTTTGATTATTACCAACTGTATCGTTATGGGTCGCGCTGAAGGTTACGCGATGAAAAACCCACCGCTCGAAAGTTTTATCGACGGTATTGGTAACGGCTTAGGCTACAGTTTGATTTTGGTTATCGTGGCGTTTTTCCGTGAAATTTTCGGTTCAGGCAAATTGCTTGGCATGGAAGTTTTACATTTAACTAAAGACGGCGGCTGGTACGATCCAAACGGTTTGATGCTGTTGCCACCTAGCGCGTTTTTCATTATCGGCTTAATTATTTGGGCGATTCGTGAATGGAAACCAAAACAACGTGAAGCCATCGAATTCAAAATCATGTCGATTTCACACGGCGAAGAAGGAGGGCATCACTAATGGAAGCCTATATCAGTTTATTTGTTAAAGCGATTTTCATCGAAAACTTGGCGTTATCATTCTTCTTGGGAATGTGTACGTTTATCGCGGTATCGAAAAAAGTTTCGACGGCGATGGGTTTAGGGATTGCGGTGATGGTCGTGCAGGCGATTACCGTTCCTGCGAATAACCTTGTTTATCACACTCTTTTAAAAGAAGACGCACTTTCGTGGCTTGGCATTAAAGGCGTGGATTTGAGCTTTTTAGCGTTGCTTGCCTGTATCGGTATGATTGCGGCGTTGGTACAAATTTTGGAAATGGTTTTAGATAAATTCTTTCCAGCGTTGTATCAAGCACTCGGTATTTTCTTACCGTTAATTACCGTGAACTGCGCGATTTTAGGCGGTAGCTTGTTCATGATTGAACGTGATTACAACTTCGGCGAAGCAGTTACTTACGGTATCGGCAGTGGCTTCGGTTGGGCGTTGGCAATTACGGTTATGGCTGGCGTGCGCGAAAAATTGAAATACAGTGATATTCCAGCCGCTCTGCAAGGTTTGGGCATCACCTTTATTACAGCGGGTCTGATGTCTTTGGGCTTCATGGCTTTCTCAGGCATTCAACTCTAGGAAGGTAACGTCAAATGCTGGAAATTATTTTTGGGATTATTATCTTTACTGGGTTTGTGATTGCGCTCGTTTTCGTAATCATTGGCGCAAAAAAGAAATTGGTTGCTGAAGGCGATGTGAAAATTCTTATCAATGATGAAAAAGAAATTCACGTTCCGTCAGGTTCAAAACTGTTAAACGCGCTTGCTGACAATAACTTATTTGTATCGTCAGCATGCGGCGGTGGTGGCACTTGTGGACAATGCAAAGTCAAAGTTCATTCAGGCGGCGGCGATATTTTGCCAACTGAATTAAGCCACATCACAAAACGTGAAGCAGCTCACGGTGAACGTTTAGCGTGTCAAGTTTCGGTTAAAAGCGACATGAACATTGAAGTCGAAGACAGCGTTTTCGGCGTGAAAAAATGGGAATGTACCGTTAAATCAAACGACAACGTGGCAACTTTCATCAAAGAATTGGTATTGTCATTGCCAGAAGGCGAAGAAATCAAATACCGCGCGGGCGGTTACATTCAAATCGAATGTCCTGCTCACGTTGTAAATTATAAAGATTTCGACGTTGCTGAACGTTTCCGTGACGATTGGGATAAATGGAAATTGTGGGACTACGTTTCAAACGTGAAAGAACCTACTTTGCGTGCGTATTCGATGGCTTCTTATCCAGAAGAAAAAGAAATCATGTTGAACGTGCGTATTGCAACGCCACCGAAACCTGATTTACCGCCAGGTATCATGTCATCGTTTATTTTCAACTTGAAACCAGGCGATAAAGTTTTCGTTTCAGGTCCTTACGGTGAATTCTATGCCCGCGATACCGATGCTGAAATGGTCTTTATCGGTGGTGGTGCAGGTATGGCTCCAATGCGTTCACACATTTTCGACCAACTCCGTCGGTTGAAATCAAAACGCAAAATGACCTTCTGGTACGGTGCGCGTAGCAAACGCGAAATGTTCTATGTGGAAGATTTCGATATGCTTGCAAAAGAAAATCCAAACTTCACATGGCATGTTGCGTTGTCTGATCCATTGCCAGAAGATGAATGGACAGGTTACACAGGCTTTATTCACAACGTGTTGGAAGAAGAATTCATTAAGAAACATCCTGCGCCTGAAGATTGTGAGTTCTACATGTGTGGTCCTCCAATCATGAATACGTCAGTGATTAACATGTTAATTAACAACGGCGTTGAACCTGAAAACATCATGTTGGATGATTTTGGCGGTTAGTTTTTCGCTGAGTTAAACGCTAGAATGACGGGACATTGGAATTTTTCTGATGTCCCGTTTTTTGTTTAGGCAATGGAAAAATAAATGTTTAGCGAATTCGATTTTGAAATACTTAATGATTCTGATTTTAAAGAAGATGCTGTACGAGAAGAATTGATTGTTCCGATTATCAAAAAACTTGGATATTCAGTTCATGGCGATTCGAGAATAGTAAGGAGTAAAGCATTGATGCATCCTTATGTTGCTATTGGTTCTCAAGAAAGAAAAATTTCAATAATTCCTGACTACATATTCACCAGTGATAACAAACCTTATTGGATATTAGATGCGAAATCACCATCGGAAAATATCCTAAAAAGCAAACATACAGAACAGGCTTATAGTTATGCGATTCATCCAGAAGTAAGAGCAGAGCTTTTTGCCTTGTGTAATGGAAAAGAATTTGTCCTTTACAGCATTAGAAAACATGAACCGCTTATGCACTTCAAACTTGAAGATATTAACAATCATTGGAATGCACTATATCGGATACTTAATCCTGCAATAAAAGCCAATCCTGCTCTCTTAAATTATCATCCCGATTTCGGGCTTCACCTTCACAGACTTGGTGCAGAAGCAGGAATTGAATTTATTGCAATCGCCGTGAACTGTAATCACATAACTAAAGTTGAGGATGATTTATACACCACAATGACCGTAATCGATGATTATGTCATTTCACTCGATTTTAATTATCATCAATTGACGGAGTTGTTTAAATTAGTTCCAAAAGATTTGTCAGAAAAAATAAGTAATGCCCTTAAAAGACAACCGTTTCAGATTCATTCAATAGATGAGGATATACAATTTGGAGTTGTCGCTAAGTTAAAAGACGAAATCATACACAACGCTGAAGAATCTTATATTCCTTTTGAAGTTCAAGAATTTAAAAAATATATTGAGCTTCCCACTTAACCTCTGATTGCTATGACTTTGACTTAGTCACACTACATAGAAAAACGCTTGAACTATTAGAAACAAATCCTCTATCCCGTTTTTTACGCTACAAAAATTTGCACGTCAAAAAGGAAAAAATATGAATACATACAGTTGGAATGCTCAAGATTATGAAAGAAACTCTCAAGCCCAACAAAAATGGGGACAAGAAGTCATCACAAAATTAAATTTAAAAGGCACAGAAAACATTCTTGATTTGGGTTGTGGCGATGGAAAAATTACTGTTGAAATTGCTGAATTAGTTTCCCATGGTTCAGTTATTGGCGTTGATAATTCTAGCCAAATGATTGCGTTAGCCTATAAAAAGTATTCACAAAATCAATATCCTAATCTTTCATTTCAGGTCATGGATGCCAGTGCTTTGTCATTCGAAAATTGTTTTGACATTGTTTTTTCAAATGCCGTATTGCATTGGGTTAAAAATCACAAACCAGTTGTTGAAGGTTTATACAAAAGTCTCAAAGTTGGTGGCAAAATTTTATTACGAATGGGTGGTCAAGGTGATGCAGAAGGCATCATTTCAATTATGAATGAAGTTCGTGCATCCAATAAATGGGCGCATTATTTCACAGAGTTTGAATTTCCTTTTACGTTCATGGGAATTGACGACTATCAAGTCTTGTTAAAAGAAGCTGGATTTTCCATTATTCGAGTTGAATTATTACCTAAAGATATGACACACGATGGAAAATTAGGACTTGCTGGCTGGATTAGAACAACATGGTTGCCTTACACGCAACGTATTCCAAAGGAACAGCAAGAAGAATTTATTGAAGAAGTTGTTACAAAATATCTGGCTAAAGTCGCTTTAACTTCTGATGGGAAAGCGCATGTGGCAATGGTCATGATTGAAGTTGAAGCTGAAAAATTGCGCAATTAAACTGCAACACGAAAAACTTTTATTTATCAGATTTCAAAATGAACGACAACGTGGCGATTTCAAGATGAATTTAGAAAAATTTTACGCCATCGGAAAACAGACAAAAATTTGCATTCCTTTGTTAGGAGCTGATGTAATTTTTAACTGCCCATTTAAACTGCGAATGCGCTCTTTCATACTTAAAAGTCCAAAACCATTTTTTCTATTTTCATTGCGACAACCTACACCATCATCTTGAATACGCAGTAATAGTTTATTTTCGATAATATGTAACTTAATCATAACGTGCGAGGCTTTGGCATGACGAAAAATATTCGTCAAACTTTCTTGCACAATTCTAAAAAGATGGATGTTAAAACTTTTCGGACAGGTTTCAAGATTATCGTCATAGTCAAAATCAATATGTAAATTCGGCGAACGCGTTTGCCAATTATCTACCAAATCATATAACGCTGCTTTTAAACCCAATTCAGTTAACATCAAGGGATGTAATTGTTGCATCATCGAACGTACAACCTTCATTAAATGGTCACAGATTTCAATAACGGCTGAACTGCTTTGAGAGATAAGCGAGTTTTTCAAATCGTTAGTTTTTGAAATGGTTGCCGTCATGACTTTAATTGCCGTTAAAGATTGCCCAAGTTCATCGTGTAATTCTTGTGCAAGCCGTTGACGTTCATCTTCTTGAATTGTTAGCGTGTGTTGAATTAGTGCGAAATTTTCTTTTTGACTGGCGCGTAATTTTTCAATCAGATGGTTAATGGCTTGCGATAACAGATTCATTTCATAATTAGAAAATTCGGGTAATAAATTTTGATAATCTTCTTCTTCAATGCTGGCTAATCGCTGCACAATTAAACTAATGGATTTCAAAATATGATTAAAAAGCATTTGAATCACAATAAAAATCAAGCCAATTAGTAAACACAATAAACCAAAAAACGCGCTACATTCTTCCCAAACTTCGCTAAGTTCGTTTAACGGGTTGGCTTCGATGGTTAAAAGCAGTTGCTGTCCTTCATTGGTGATAATGGGATGTTCAATTTTCACCAAATTATTTTTAACAAGTCTGACAAACCAGTGTGGCGGTGAGGCGAGGGGATTTTTTTCTTTAACAACGGCAGAGGTTTCCAATACATCACCTGTTGCCGTTTTAAGTTGAATGCTTAAATGGCGGGTTTCTTTAATAGCGTGTAATTCTTGAATCCATGTTGTACCGGTTGAAATTTGGGAAAACTGAAACGTTACAAGCTGTTTGGCTAAATTCACTGAAGAATTCATTTCCTGTTGCACCGCTTGCCTTGCTTGCCATAAGGCGATAAAGCCACCGAGTAAAAAGACACACATCGATAGCATTAAAATGCGGATTGTAATTTGATAACGTAAGGTACTTTTTTTGTTCATGTAACCAACATAATTTTAAGGCAACGCCATTTGTATTATTTTGTAATTAACGCTTCGGCTGGCAAAGTGGAAATCCCCGATAATTGAATTGCAAAATCTGCGTTGCCATTGCCTTGCGTATCCCCTAAAAGCATGTGAGACACTACATCAAAATGTAATTGACCGGCTTGTTTTGTAAAACTTGCTGTGCCTAAATAGGTAAATGCTTGGTTACCGGCTAAATTTGAATTCGCATCGACGGCACGCAAATCGATTTTATCGCCTTGTGCGATATTAAAATCGGTAATGACATCAAAATTCGTTGCCGAACTATCGCTTTTATTTAAATACACAAATGTGTCTGCGCCGTCGCCACCTGTTAATGTATCTGCACCTTCTAACCCTTTCAAAATATTGTCTGCACTATTTCCAGTAATTTGGTTATTTAAATCATTTCCAGTGCCATTTAACGGCGCGACAACTTTTTCAGTTGTGGTAACAATTTGGCTAATTTTAGCTGGAATATCTAATAATTTTTGTGACCATTCTGGCAAACACAGCAATGGATTATCGACTAATTCTGTTTTAGTTTGTGTTTTGTCGATTAGCGTGTCTTGCAAAATTAAATTATTAAATTCGTTAGATAAGGCTAATACATCCGTATCACTTTTTAGTGTGTTGTCACTCGGAGACGTGGGAACAATCGGCGGGTTAGCAATAATTGGTAAACTGGGGTCAGTAATTTCATTGCCGGCTAAATTATCATCGCCAAAACTATTATCCGTAATAATCATGGCTATTTTGGTAATTTTTCCCGTCGTATCTTTGATAAACCACGCGCCATCATCACCTTTGGCGCGTTGGGTATAATCATACCAACCGGCTTGCGTTGCAGACGTGAGCTTTTCGCCATCCAAGGTAATTAAAGGTAAACCTGCGGCTTTATAAGCGTTAATGGTTTCAGCAGAAATATATTTCATATAACCATTAAAATCCGACACACCGGCTCTTGAAATATCGATAAGAACGAATGTTTGAATGCCAGAACGTGTTGAATCAATGTCTTTTAAACCTGTAGATGTTCCACCAGCACTAACCGAAAATTGAAGAGGATCCCATGGAGCTGTAATTTGTTTGGATTGCGGTTTGCTGCCGCCGACGATTGCACTGTCGCTGGGAAGCACTTCGATATTACTTAACTGCGCGGTATTATCGACTTTCCCTGAATTATCAGCGGCTACGATAATGTTAATGACAGATTCTGGTGAAGACAATTTATTATCTAAAGCCGCTTTGAAATCTTCATAGCTAATCCACGCAATATCTGTAACAGCCCCTTGGAATTTATCTGCAATACCGTCATTATTAAAATCGCCAGTTATCGCAGGTTTTATCGTATCAGCGGCAGTTGCTAATTCTGTCAGATTGGTTTCAACATTATCTGCAATACCGTCTAAATCTAAGAAATCATAACGATTTAATTCGAGTGTAAATGGTGTACCGTAAGCGTTAAAAGTAAAAGAATCTATCGTATCTGTTGTTGAAGATGATGTACTTGAAACATAAACATAACTACCATCCCAAGTGTTTAACGTCATACTTGAGCCGTTTGCCAGCGTCATTTTAAGTAATTTATACCCTTGAGTATCTTTACCTGCGGCTTGACCTTTTTCCAAATTGAACGTGATAGGTGTTAAATCAAGACTTGTCCAAGATTTATCTGTATTTTGTACAATGTTTTTACCTTGCGCTGATTGCAGTCCTAACTGACCGTACAAAATATTTTGCGGCGCACCGTTTGTGATAACTTGCTTGATTGTACGTCTTGTTAAATCATCAATGACAATTGGTAAATCTTTCGTTCCCGTGATGTTGATAGTAACGCTGGTTTGTTGTCCGTCGCTGGTTGTGACGGGAAAACTATCAACATAAACGTTTTTTTGTAAAAATTCGTTATGAGGTGAACGGGTGACGTAATGCCAATTACCGGTTTGGTCAATTTCAAATGTGCCATATTTACCCGCCGTTGCCGTTTGCGGTGTGATGGTCACCTTATCGGTATTTGTACCGGTTAATTTCCCCGAAGTCGTCAAAATGCTGTCTGTTTCAATCAAGTTTTTAACGTCAGCATTGAATTTAGATTCTATTGAACGAAGCGTGAAGTCAAATTTGGCGGGGTTGCTAATATTTCCGGCGACATCTGTTTCTTTTACCAAAAGGGTTTTATTACCATCGCCAGTCAGTGTAATGGTATTACCAGTTCCGATTTTCCAAGTCGAACCATTATCTTGGCTATATTGCCAACTTGCCGCCATTTCTAATTCAGAAATGACGACAGTTCCATCACTGGTGAGTTTGTCCGTATTCGAGTAACCCGTATCATTTTTCAGCGTTAAAGTCGGCGTTACTGCAATGCTGTCTAAAACAAAATTTAACGGTGCGCTGGTTGCACTGACATTGCCGGCAATATCGGTTTGTCGAGCAACGATGGATTTATAACCATCGCCGGTAAATGTGATGCTATTACCACTGCCAGTAATCCAATTTACGCCATTATCTAAGCTGTATTCCCAACTGGTATTTTTACCTAAAAGAGCAATCTCAACCGTTCCATCACTTGTTATTTTGTCGTTATGTATTCCCGTATCATTTTTTAATGCTAAAACGGGAGCATTGATAAGGGTATTTAAGGTGAAATTTAAAGGCAAACTGTTTGCACTAATATTACCTGCGACATCAATTTGTCTTGCAATAATCGATTTATCCCCATCACCGACCAATTTAAAACTAGAGCTGTTTGCCGTTATCCAATTTTTACCGGCATCGTTGCTGTATTGCCACGTCGCGCCATTTTCTAAACCTGAAATATGAACATTGCTATCGTTGGTGATTTTGTCAGACTGGCTATTGCCCGTATCAGAATCTAACGTTAAGACGGGAACGCTCACACTTTGTTCTAACGTAAAATCCAGCGGCGCACTGTTGTTACTGGTGTTTTTACTAATATCTGTTTGACGTACGATGACGGATTTATGCCCATCACCTGTAAGCGTAAAACTTGTACCGTTTCCTGTTATCCAATTTACACCGTTATCTTGACTGTATTCCCAACTTGCGCCAATTTCTAAGCCGAAAACATTTACCGTCCCATTATTGGTAATTTTATCGGTGTTGGAGTTTCCAGAGTCTTGCTCCAATTTCAAAGTAGGTGAGGGCGCGGCACTGTTTAACGTAAAATTGAATGGCTGACTATTTTTACTGTTATTTCCTGCAACATCAGTTTGTCTGACAATGACAGATTTACT
>DALYHZ010000068.1:0-10767 GCA_031970635.1 Methylococcaceae bacterium
GATGAAGTCCCACGAAATGCAGGCCGGCGCGGCGCCGATGCCGATTGCCAGGAAAATCTTGGTGCCCTGGCCGGCCATGTCCGGCAAATGATTGACGATGGCGACGATGAAGGTGGTGGTGACCACGAAACCGACCCCGGCACAGAAATACATGGCCATGAACAGCTTGAGAAAAAGCGGCGACGGTGGGTTGTCGACCAGTTTGTGGCCGCCGGCAGTCAGGCCGGAGCTGTCGGGCGGCGGCAGCCAGCGCCAGGCCGGGATCAGCAGCAGGCAGCCGATGACCCAGTTGAGCTGGCGCGGCCGCTGGACCGTGGTGTCCAGCACCACCACCCCGTTTTGACCGGCGTTCAGCGCTGCAACCGGCGTACCATCGACATACAGTGCTACTTTGGGTACGCCGCGTAAACTCAAAGCACCGGAACTATCACCAAGACTGCTACGTTTACGCAACAATTCCATCAGGCTCGCTGGCTTTTCCCGTTCAATTTCTGCGGCACTGATGATTTCTCGGCTGTTATCGGCTGAAACTGTTCCCAAACACAATAGGCAACAGGCAAGTACAGCGTTAGTGCTACGCTTATTGCGACAGTGCATCAATGTTTAGCCATTGTATAGTTTTGGTTTAGGTAATCGACAATCAGTTCGCGCTGTTCATTTGTGATAGCTGCTTTGTTGAAATCTATCATTCGTTCTACAGTTGGTCGCCAATCGCTACGCCGTTCTGCCGCCTTATCGACGCGATACCAGCTATGGCAAGCTGTATGACAATTTTGCTCGAATGCTGTTGCGCCGGGTTCATCAGGATAACCTTTGGGATGACGTACCGGCTTTGCTTCAGCAGAAACAGGAGAAGCTTTGCTCATTGCTATAGTTAACGCGTCTTTTGGTTTGATTACACAAGTATTTCGACCTTCTGCGGCATTTTTCGACCAGTTGCTGGGTACTGGTAGTGGAAAACTTTGCATATTGCCGGTAAGTGGGTCAAGACGAAACAGCTCATAATTGAACATCACTGAGAACCAAACTTTACCGTCAGCTGCAACGGTTAATGCCAAGGGTGATTCTTCTTCAGGTGGGATTGGGAACTCACTGATTTCGCCAGTAGTGGAAATTCGACCTATTTTATGACCGTGCCATTCGGTAAACCAAAGATTGCCATGACCGTCGTCTGCTAACACAGAAGGATGTGCGCCAGAAGTCGGGAGTGTATAACGCTTAAATTCCTTATCGTGTAGCCGCCAAATAACGTCGCCTTCTGCCAACCACAAATCGCCTTGCGCATCGACATGTAGACGGGTAATGATATGACCTATTTCTGCGGGTAGGGTGATACGTTCAAAATGTTGGTTACGAAAAGCATACAGAGCAGCCTGATTTTCATCGTCTTGCGTTAGCGATACCCAGCCTTGTCCATTTTTAGCAAACGCTACACTGGGGGCGATGGCACGTTTTACTTGGAGTTGAAATATTTGCTTTGTCGTATCAGGACTTATCTTAGTCAATTGCATAGCACCTTCTTGACCGCAACATGGTCCTGCCAATATCCACAGATTCCCTTCATCATCGATAGGCAATACGAAGCGCCCGAAACTACGTCCTGGCAAGGCAATATCAGTAAACAATTGGTCGCTACGAGAAAAACGTATCGCCTTATCAGAATTGAAGAGTAACGTCCAAATCAAACCGTTTTTATTATCCAATGCCAAACCGTTGAAACCGAAATCGAATTTGTAACTGAAACCGTCTTTATTATTTCGGTTTAATACGGACGAATTGGCTTGAGTGGTGGGTAGATATTCCTCGAAACGACCACTTTTTGGATCCAAACGACCTAAGCGAACATCCTCATAATGAGCAACCCAGATATTACCGTCCTTATCCTCGGCGATACTGTCTGCGCCATAAACAGGTCCGCAAGCGGCAGCAAAACAGTTTGGCATCAAGACAACTAACAAGATAGCGGATAGCCCATAAAGTGTTTTTTTCATAGTGTAGTCTCTTGCTAATGGAAGTAGCCGGTAACATTTTCGACAAACCGGACTTTTCTGACGGAATCTGCCATGATTTCGGCAAATTCGCTTAATAAACGCTCGTAAACCGTTTTTTTCAGGTGGCAATAACGTGCAGGAGGCTTGAATACATCGCCTTCACGCAAGTAAGAAATGACATAACAACTGCCGCCACACAAATGTTGCAACCAACAGCCGCTACAATGGGGATTTTTATCGACAGAGGTTTCTTTGAATGATTGGCAAAGTTCGGTGTAGTTGGCATTTAGCGGTTGTTCATCATTGACATTGCCGATGCAAAATTCCTGATAACCGACGAAACGGTGGCAGGGATACAACTCACCGTCTGCGGCAACTGCCAGCACGGTTTGTCCAGCATTGCATGGACGAGGTCTATATTGCCGCCCAAATAGCAATTTGCACAGTTCGCTGGTGTATTCATTGAATTGAGGGTCATCACTGTCTGCCAATGAACGTAAACTTTCCGAATTAATTTCAACGATTTCATCAATCAATGCCCAATGTTCATGATCGGTCAAACTCAGCGCATGGTCGTCACCAATATCGACGGTACTTAAGCCGACACCGCCTTTTCCTGCTAATTCGGAATTATGACTATAAATTTCCTTTAACCTGCCAAAGCTATTTTTAGTCATGATGGTGCGGATGGTGTAGCGCGAGCCTTGTTCTTTGAGGTCGCCTATTGTGCGTACAGTTTTATCGTAAGCCGAAAAATTGCCGCATGATGGTCGTTGTGCATCATTGATGTCTTTGGGACCGTCGAGACTGACAGTTAGGGTATCGATATTTTTGTCGACAAAATCAGCAATTTTTTTGTTCCAGACGGTGCCGTTGGTGGTCATATTAAATACCGTGCGAATGCCGAGTGGTTCAGTTTTAGCGCGTACACGGTCAATAATTTTTTGAATTAACGGTAAATTAAGTAAAGGTTCGCCACCGAAAAAATTGATCAAATAACCGGAATTACGATCGGTAATAAATTTTTCGATAAAATTGTCGGCAGTGCGTTCGTCCATAATCATTTTGCCTTTGCGATATTCGCCGCCGTCGCCATAGCAATAGCTACAAGCGAGGTTGCATTCCTGACTGACAAACAAATAGAAACCTGTCAAGCGGTTACTCTCGCCCAACAAATTACTTCTTGATGTCAGTTCATCTGGCAAGGCTGCCTGCAAGGTCTGTGTAATACGTTCCCGATCCATCGACGATAGTGTGTGCCAAGCCTGTTCTTCTTTTTCCAACGACAATATGGTTGCAGCAATGTCAGGGGACAATTCGAAAAACTTGGCAGATGGACCATGAAAACCGACTGGACCTATTCGAGTGCCTAATACATGAAATTCTTTTAGTAATTTATCCATCCACAAACTCCAAACTAAAGGGGGATCGAGAAACCCGAAGGCTTCTCGATCAAATGACAAAATTAGTGTGCGCAATCCGTATCACACATAGGTCCATGACAGCACATTGCAGTATGGACGCTGTTTTTGATAGCTACACTAAGGTCATCGATTTTGATTTCATTTAACATGATTAACTCCTCAAATTATTGATAATGCCCTTAAGGGCGAAAATACGAACAGAATCCTCGCTGACGCTGTCCGTTGGAATGCAGGTTTATGTTGACCAACATTCCTTATTTCCAAACGACAAAGCGTTCGGAAACAATCCGATACCCTCCTAGTACCGGACACACCAAGTTACCTTTGGTGCTATAAATAGTTTTTAGAATTCAAGCCCTAGCCTGATGAATCCTACCCTCGGTTCGTTGTAATAACCGTTACTACGTGCTTCATATTGCCGATCAAAAATGTTGTTAATACCAGCGGTAAAATCCAGCGTTTTTTTGTTGCCGATGGGATAGCGATAGGTGGCATTGATGTCAGCCACAACATAAGAGGACAAGGCATAAGCTGCTTGATTCTTGGTATCACCGCTAATAAATCGCCGACTGGCATAACGTCCTTCTAAACGACCACTAATACGAGAGGATTCGAACAGCAGACCAAAAGCCGCTTTGTGTTCGGGAACATTGGGCAGTTGATAACCTTCTTGAGGTAAGCCATTAGCTGTTGGTGACAAGGGCGCTGCGGTTTGAGCGATAGTGTGGGTGTAATTAGTAAATAGGCTGAGTTGATTGGTAATCTGCTGCGTTAATTCCAATTCCGCACCGTAAGTATGCACTTTTGCTAAATTTTGTGATTGAAGGATTGTTTTGTTACCGACTCGCGTGCGCGATAGTAAGATGTAATCAGAAATATCGTTAAAAAATCCAGTTGCACCGGCATGAAGACCAAATGGCGTATCAAAGTCGATCCCTAAATCGTAGCTGTTCGAAGTTTCTGGTTTAAGACCTGCATTGGGTAGCTGTTCATACGTTGCACTGCTAGCACCACCGACTACCGCGTTAGGTTCGGGAGCTCTAAAACCGGTGCCGACACTGCTGTGAATCGAAATATCGTCGTTGAATTTATAGCGAATGCCACCTCTGGGATTAAAGGTGTCAAATGAGGTTTTGCTGAGGCGTTGCGTACTAGGTGAGACAATATTCGAATTCACATCGTAATCAAACCAATCATAACGACCACCTATTGATGCAAACAATTTTTTTGAAAGCTCTAGTTCATATTGCATATACAAACCGTTATTGAGAATTTTCGCGTTGCGACGATCTTTTTCAACGCCAGTTTGTGTGGTGATATTGTGAATTTTTGTCCAATCTTGAGCCGCGTTATAGCCAAACAATAATGTATGTCCTTGCGCTGGCATCCAGCGAGCGCGTATTTCACCGGTCAGTTTTTGCGCATCCTCGAATAAAGTTGTATCCGGTACGATATTAGTAATTGTTGATGGGTAAAGGTAATTATCCCACGTCATGTCAGCGATATGATTGCGATGACTGACTATGGCGGTAATATCGAAGTTGTCGGAAAAGTCGTGTTTGAACTCGAGACCATACTGACCGTATTGACCGTTTTGCGGTGTATTAACTCGATCAAACGCTAGGTTGAATTCATCCATATAATTGAACGTAAATTTCAATTTCGATTGTTCGGACAAGCGGTAGCCTAATTGACCGCCCAGCATAGTTTTATCCCAATTGCCATTTACCAGAGAATTCGAGGTCGTCATGGTATAACCAGGATAGAAGGCAGGGGTCGGTACGCTTTTATAGCCGTCCGAACTCAGGTGTTTGATATTGAGCTGATAGCTGAAATCATCAATCGTACCGCCCGTTGATGCGCCACCGCCGTAAGTGGGTAAGCTATCGAAGATAAAAAATGGTCGGGTCACATTTTTTTCCTTGGGAGCTTCTTTGGTAATAACGTTGACCATACCGCCCATTGCATTTGGACCGTACAGTGCCGAACCAGCACCGCGAACAACTTCGATCCGCTCGACATCGTCCCAGTCGACAGTCTGCAAGGTATTGCGGTTGCCGATAGCGGTATCGAGAAATTCTGCATATTGTCCGTTGATCAGAACGGAGGAACGACGTGAGCCAAGACCGCGAATATTAAGCGTTGTAATACCGCTCGTGCCGCTACGGGCTATATCGACACCAGCCGCGCGAGTCAGCACATCACTGGTATCACGGCTATACATATTGGCAATTTGTTCATCATCGATAACCGCTGTTGTTGCCGGTACCTCTGAGATTGGACGTGCAGTTTTAGTGGCAGTCACTACCATCTTATCTAATTGGTAAACAGCGTTCTCTTTATTCTCTGCAATGCCATTGACGTGAGTTGATTCAACGCGTTTAACTGCGACGGTATGATTGTCGGTAAATTGGTAGCTAAGTCCTGATTTATCCAAAAGAATTTTTAGTGCCTGTTCTACCGAATATTGCCCATTAAGTTGCGGAGACATTTCTCTAGGCAGCGCATCGGCAGCATAAAGAATTTGCACACCGGTTTGTTGTTCGAATTGTTCTAAAGCGGATGCTAACGGTTGAGAGGGAATGTTGATATGCAGTTTCTGTTCGGCAAGTGTGTTCTGACAATAGAACAGACCAGCAATCAATGGTAAAGCAAGTGGTTTCATTTTTTGAAGTCCTTAGTGAATTTTAAATAGAATTCCATAAAGACGTTTGAACATTTCCAAACAGGACAATGTTTATTAATTTTTTTGCTCACCCCCATCTTACATTCGTAAATTGATTTAATGCAAAATAATGAGATGGTAAATCGAAGTGCTTATAAATTTAGGTTAGGCATGAATTACCATAAAAATGGGTTCAATCATGCCCCCTGACTTTTTATTTTTATTCGGAAAATAATCCCGTTGATAAATAACGATCACCACGATCACAAATAATCGTCACAATGACGGCATTTTCCACTTCATTTGCCAGTTTTAATGCCGCCCAAACTGCACCACCTGAAGAAACACCTGCAAAAATACCTTCTTCACGCGCTAAACGCCGCGTCATAGTTTCTGCGGCTTGTTGGTCAACATCAATAATGCGATTAACGCGACTCGGTTCATAAATTTTTGGTAAATACGCTTCTGGCCAGCGACGAATCCCGGCAATTTTGGATTCGCCTTCGGGTTGAACGCCGACGATTTGAATGTTTGGATTTTGTTCTTTAAGGTATTTCGACGTTCCCATAATCGTGCCGGTCGTTCCCATTGCACTGACAAAATGTGTGACTGAGCCTTGCGTATCGCGCCAAATTTCAACGCCGGTGGTTTCATAGTGGGCGCGAGGATTATCGGGATTGGAAAATTGATCTAAAATGCGACCTTTGCCTTCTGCTTCCATACTGCGTGCTAAATCAATTGCCGCTTCCATACTGCCGGCAGCTGGCGTTAAGATGATTTCCGCTCCGTAAGCCTGCATCGAGGCAATACGTTCTGCACTCATGTTATCAGGCATAATCAGCGTCATTTTATAGCCTTTAATTGCCGCCGCCATCGCTAACGCAATGCCTGTATTACCGCTGGTTGCTTCAATCAATCGGTCGCCGGCTTTAATTTCGCCCCGTTCTTCAGCACGTTTAATCATGCTTAACGCAGGTCTATCTTTAACTGAGCCAGCAGGATTGTTACCTTCGAGTTTGAGTAACACGGTATTACTTGGATGATGGGGCAGACGTTGTAAGCGAACTAATGGCGTATTGCCAACGAAATTTTCAAGAGTGGAATAAGTCATCATAAAAAAGTGTGTGTTGAAGTGAAAAGTATGAATATTATCCCACACAAAAAACAATTTTATTTGCCGTCTTCACGCAAAAACTGTTAGATTCGCGCCTCAAACTTTAACCCGTAGAGACTCCTTACATGAATCAAGAACAAATCGATCAAGTTAAAAACTATCTACTTAATTTACAAAATCAAATTTGCGCGGCTTTAGAAGGTGAAGAACCGCAAGCACGTTTTATCGAGGAAAACTGGTCACGCGCAGAAGGCGGTGGCGGTCGCACGCGGGTTTTAGCAAATGGCGAAGTTTTTGAACAAGGCGGTGTAAATTTCTCGCATGTTTCAGGATTTAATTTACCCCCGTCGGCAACTGAAAAGCGTCCCGAATTAGCACATCGGCAATTTGAAGCGATGGGCGTTTCGCTTGTGATTCATCCTAAAAATCCTTATGTGCCAACGTCTCATGCAAATGTGCGTTTGTTTATTGCGAAAAAAGAAGGTGAACCAACGATTTGGTGGTTTGGTGGCGGATTTGATTTAACACCGTTTTATCCTTTTAAAGAAGACGTATTGCAATGGCACGAAACTGCACGGGCGGCTTGCGAACCATTTGGCGCAGAGGTTTATCCTAAATACAAAAAATGGTGTGACGAGTATTTCTTTTTAACGCATCGCAACGAAACACGCGGCGTGGGCGGTTTGTTCTTTGATGATTTAAACGAAGGTGGTTTTGAACAGTGTTTTGCCTTTATGCAAAGCGTTGGCAATGCTTATATTCAAGCGTATTTGCCAATTGTGCAAAAACGTAAAGCTACGCCGTATGGTGAACGAGAACGGAATTTCCAATTGTATCGCCGTGGACGTTATGTGGAATTTAATTTGATTTACGATAGAGGCACCATATTTGGCTTGCAATCAGGTGGTCGCACAGAATCGATTTTGATGTCCTTACCGCCGGTTGTGAATTGGAAATATAACTGGCAACCAGAAGCGGGAACACCTGAGGCGGAATTATACGAAACCTATTTAAAACCACAGGATTGGTTACAACTAAGCTGATTATTCTAACCACACTCGATATTGTTTTTCGCCAAGCTCGCAAGAAAATAAAACTTGCGGGCTTAATCCTTCTTCTTTTAAACGTTGCAATAACTTTGATAAATCCACGCTACCAGTTTGTAGCAGTTCTAAATGGACTTCGTTTGGCATCAGCGATTCTAAATCTAACACCGCTTCTGCTGGCAACGTTACGGCAACTAAGGGTTGCTTATTTTGCGTAATTTTGACCTGTAATTTTTTTGCTTGAGCGGCAAAATCTAAAACCGTAAATTGCGGCGCAGAAATATTGATTGATGGCAAAGGTAAATTTCTGGCTTGTTGCAATAAATTTTCTCCTACGCTTTGGTGCAAGATTTTCCACCAATTTAAATTGATGCGTAATTGTTGCAATTGTTGCGTTAAACCTTGAAACGCTCGCATCAGCAATAATATATCTGCCGCGCCTGCCGAACGAAACCACCAACGTTTTTCGCCCAAAAGGTCAGTAATATTTTTTTCTAATTGCCATTCTGCAAGATTGAAAACATGTTCTGTTAAAAATGGACGAAATAAAGTCTGACACAACAACGGTAACGCACCTTGAATATGTACCAATTTTTGAGCGTCAAATCCCAACGCCACAAAACAATCCAGTGGTTTTATCGAATGCCGTTCACGACAACCTATAATGAGTTTTAACAACGCTAATCGACGGTATTCTGATAACGAAACAGTGCATCCGAAATCCAACAATGTCACCATCGAACCATGACTTTCATGATTATAAAAGGTGTTGCCATTATGTGGGTCAGCGTGAACTTCGCCTGCGACAAATAAACTCGTAAACAACGTTTGCAACAACGTTTCCGCAATCAAACGCCGTTCAGATTCTGACCAACTTAGAATTTCAGGAAACGTCACGCCTGTCGCGCGACTTTGCACTAAGACGCAATCGCCGCTGTATTCATCATAAACATGCGGAATTTCTAAACGTGGCACACGCACATTTTCTCGAAAATACGTTTGGCGCATCGCTTCGGAGCGGTAATCTAATTCGCGTTGTAGCGTATCGTGCAATGTTTGTTTGTAAGCCGATAAATCAAATCCCCATTGTTGTACTTTACCTACGCTGGGCAATAAATTAGCCAGTTTTAATTCGACTTCAACGGCAGTGGCAATATCGGGATAACGAATCTTAATGGCAACGGGTGTGCCGTCACGCAATTCTGCTAAATGCACTTGTCCTAACGATGCGGCGGCAACAGCGGGTTGAATATTTTTGAAAATTTTTTTAGGTGATTGTTGCAAACTTTTTTCTAAAATTGGCAACATTTGAGATAAGGGCAGGGCAGGCACATTATCAGTAAGCGGTTGAAATACACTATTACCTTCAACCGCGACAAATAATTGCCCTACTTTCATGCTAATCCCACGCGCATCAGCAAGTAAATTTACTAATGCGCGTTGTGCTAATAATTTTTCTGTTTCACATTGGCTGGTACGAACTTTTTTTGCCGCCCAGCCAATACGAAACAATTGTGTGAAACGTTTAAAAAATACCATTAAACAGAGAATGAATTAATCGTCATGCTCACCACCTTCTTTATGAGAATGTCCACCTTCATTTTCGCCGGTAAAATTGCTATTCACATTGTTTGCAATCGTAACTGCGGTTGTGCCTGTTGTACATGTAACTCCCGTCACTGTTCTGCTCGCATTTTGACCTTCGTATTGCAAGGTAATATCACAAGGTGCTTGTGCGACTGCTAATGACACGCTCCAATTGCCTTTTTTATCTAAAGTCAATGGTACCGTACCGATAATTACGCCATTTGTTGCATTTTTACCGTTAATAACAGTTAAATCTAATTTTTTAGCAATAAAAGTCTGACGTTCTGCGGTTGTTAATAATGAATTTAAAACCACATTCCCTGTCAATGTTAATGTGCCAGCTTTCCATACGCTCGTTGATACATTTAACTTATTTACTGAGGCGGCATCACGATTACCAGCAGGCCAAACTCGAATGCGAACAGACACTTTATTAGAGGCTAATTTCTGAACCGTTTTTGTTTCTTTTGCCATGAATGTGATGGTGTAAATTTTATTTACCTGCGTTGCTGTTGGTGTCCATTGAAAATCAATGGTAGGTAATAACGTTCCTGCATTTGGATAAACTTGACTAAAAGTAGAACCTGTAACGCTTCCTGTTATCATAAATTCGTCTTGCTCTGCATCTTTAACAGATAACGGAATAGTTAACAATTGACCCGCTTCAATGTCCCATTGTTGGGTAACGGAATTTAATACAGGTTTTGTATTTTTTGTTACGGAAGGAGTCACACAAGCGGTTTTTGCCGCATTCAAAACTTGTCCATTTGTGCATGTTGGTGTAACTGTCGCAGGGGTTTCGCAAGCGGTTTTCGTCGCATTCAAAACTTGTCCATTTGTGCATGTTGGTGTAACCGTCGCAGGTGTTTCGCAAGCGGTTTTTGTCGCATTCAAAACTTGTCCGCCAGTACATGTTGGAACAGGTGTTACACATGCTGTT
>DALYHZ010000069.1:0-10677 GCA_031970635.1 Methylococcaceae bacterium
GACAGGCTTGCATTAAAATCGCATGATTTTCATCATCCATCGCCAGTACAAAATCAAAATCTTCAAAGTCGCCAAAAACAACTTTGCGTCCACGCAAATGGCTAATATCGATGCCGCGATTCAATGCCGCTTTTTGAGCGCGTAAATCTGGCGCATCGCCGATGTGATAAGCGTGCGTTCCCGCAGAATCGATTGAAAAAAGATGCGCTAATTTTTTAGTTTGAACTAGATGCGTAAACACACCTTCTGCCGTGGGAGAACGACAAATGTTGCCCATGCAGACAAATAAAACTTTTATTTTTTCCATAAATTGATTTTAAAAAAGCTAAACGAGTATTGCGTTGGATTTTAACATGATTTTGATGTTAAACCGTTTGTGCGTCGAGTAATAACATTGTTTGCGCTTGAATCATCGCTTCATCTTCTGCGCGTGTTGCCCGAACATAACTGCCGTCTGCTTGTAAAATCCACGCTTGTGAATTGTCTTTTAAATACCAATCTAAATTACGCAAAATACGTTGTGCTAATTTTTTATTTTCAATGGGAAAACAGATTTCAACCCGTTTGAACATATTGCGATTCATTAAATCCGCACTTGACGCATAGACTTCTTGATTACCGTCATTTTCAAACGCATAAATTCGCGCATGTTCTAAAAACCGTCCGACAATAGCTCGCACTTCGATGTTTTCTGAAACACCTTTGATATTTGGACGCAAACAACACATGCCGCGCACAATCATTTGAATTTTTACACCTGCTTGTGAGGCGCGATACAGCGCTTGAATGGCTTGCGGTTCAACGACGGCATTGACTTGAATAATAATTTTTGCAGGTTTACCGTTTTTTGCGTGGCGAATTTCGCGCTCAATTTTTTCCATTAAACCACTGTGCAACGTGAACGGTGATTGTAGCAATTTGTTGAGTTTAGACACTTTGCCCAAACTGGTAAGTTGCGTAAAAACACGGCGCACATCATCGCCTAATTCTTTATCACACGAAAATAGTCCGTAATCCGTGTAAATTTGCGCGGTTTTTCGATGGTAATTTCCCGTACCCAAATGCACATAATTGCGTAATTCTTTTTCTTCACGGCGTAACACTAAACACATTTTTGCATGCGTTTTATAACCCACTACGCCATAAACCACATGAACTGCCGCTTCTTGCAATTTAGCGGCTAAATCAATATTGGCTTTTTCATCAAAACGGGCGCGTAATTCGATAACGACAGTAACGACTTTACCGTTGCGAGCGGCTTTAACCAAGGCATTGACAATAGGTGAATCGGAACCGGTGCGATAAAGCGTTTGCTTAATTGCTAACACATCAGGGTCTGTTGATGCTTGCCGCAAAAAATCCACAACCGGTGCAAAAGATTCAAAAGGTTGATGCAATAAAATGTCGTTACGTCGAATTGCCGCAAAAATATCAGTTTGCCGTGCTAAGTTTGAGGGAATAGTTGGCTTAAATGGAATAAATTTCAAATCAGGACGATCTAAAATTAAGTCGTTAATTTCTTGAACACGACTTAAATTCACCGGTCCATTGACCAAGAACAACCGTTCGCGCGTCATGTCAAATCGTGCTAATAAAAAGGCAACGGTTTCTTCTGGGCAATTTGCATCAATTTCCAAACGCACTTCATCGCCATAATTTCGCATGGCAAGTTCGCCTTCTACGGCGAGAAGCAAATCATCGATTGCATCATCATCGACAAAAAAGTCACTGTTGCGCGTCACACGGAATTGATAACAACCTTTGATATTCATGCCGTGGAAAAGTTGATCGATAAACGCATGAATAATTGATGATAAAAAGACAAAATCGTTTACACCACTGTTAGTTTCTTGGCTAGGTAATTTGATAATGCGTGGTAACGAACGTGGAGCTTGTAACACCGCACGACCGCTATTACGTCCAAATGCGTCTTTGCCTGTAAGAGAAATAATGAAATTAAGACTTTTATTTAAAATACGCGGAAATGGATGCGCTGAATCTAACCCAACAGGTGTTAAAACAGGCAAAATTTCTTCATTGAAATAAGTTTCTAACCATTTACGTTGTGCGGCAGTCCATTTGTGACGACGAACAAAATTGATATTTTCTTTTTCGAGTTCGGGCAACAAAATGTTATTTAATATGTCATATTGGTCATCGACTAAATGCCGCGCATGTACAGAAATCAATTCCAGTTGGTCTTTTGGCGTTAAACCATCAATACCGCGTGTATCAGGATCCATTGCTACCATTTCAATAACACTGGCAACACGCACTTCAAAGAATTCATCTAAATTTGAACAGGAAATACATAAGTAATTAAGTCGTTCAAGTAAGGGAACATTGGTGTCTTTTGCTTGTGCTAATACCCGTTTGTTAAATTCTAATAAACTCAACTCACGGTTAATATAGAGTTCTGATTTTTGTAAATTTATTTCGTTTGGCGTATCGGTCATTGTCTAATTTTTGTCATGGTTTTTAAATAATTGAGTGATAGCCTAAGTTTATTTAGCCCCGATGACAAGATTGTGACGAAAATGCCTAACTTCATTATTTCAATATTTGTTGAAGCATTGTAGAATTAAAAAATGGAAAATTCTATTGCAACTTTAATTTTTGAATCCCTTTCGTCAAGTGTGCGGCTTGATGTTTTTCGTTTACTGGTAAAAAAAGGAAACGAAGGCATGGTTGCAGGTGAAATTTCAACCACGCTAAATGTGCCGCCCACAAATCTTTCTTTTCACCTAAAAGCCCTTACTCAAAATGGTTTATTAAATGTCGAACAAGAAGGACGTTTTCAACGCTATCGCGCCAACATACCGTTAATGCTAGATTTGATTAACTATCTCACCGAAGAATGCTGTGACGGGCATCCTGAAGAATGTATAAAACCGCCTAAAAATTAAATAACTTAATTTTCAAATTAACGAGATTTTTTATGACAAACAAAATTTATAACGTTCTTTTTTTATGCACTGGTAATTCTGCGCGTAGCATTATGGCAGAAGGTATTTTAAACCACATTGGGAATGGTCGTTTTCACGCATTTAGCGCAGGCAGTATGCCAACTGGTGAAGTAAATCCTTACGCTTTAAAACAATTAGAAAAAGAAGGCATTGTTTTAGAAAATCCACGCAGTAAAAGTTGGGATGAATTTGCAAAACCTGACGCGCCACAACTCGATTTTGTTATAACCGTTTGCGACAACGCCGCCGGCGAAGTGTGTCCGATTTGGGCAGGACAACCCATTACCGCGCATTGGGGCGTTTTTGATCCAGCCGCTGTTGAGGAAGAACAAAAAAATATTGCGTTTGCACAAGCCTTTGCCATTTTACATCGACGTATTTCGTTGTTTGCCGCACTGAATCCGACAAGCCTAGAACAATTAGCATTAGAAAAAAGTGTGCGTGATATTGCATTGATTCGTTGAGGTATGCCATGTCGGAAAGAAAAAAATTAGGTTTTTTAGACCGTTTTTTAACGCTGTGGATTTTTTTAGCCATGGCGGTAGGCGTGAGTTTAGGTTATTTTTTGCCTGAAAGTAGCGCGTTTTTAAATTCCTTTTCCAGTGGTACAACTAACATTCCTCTGGCAATTGGGCTGATTTTAATGATGTATCCGCCGCTTGCGAAAGTGAATTACAGCAAAATGCGTTCTGTGTTTACTAATTTAAAATTGTTTGGCGTAACATTATTTTTGATTTGGATTATCGCGCCATTGTTAATGTTTACGCTTGCCATTTTGTTTTTACACAATCAGCCTGAATATATGATGGGGTTAATGCTTATTGGCATAGCACCTTGCATTGCAATGGTAATTGTATGGAGTGAACTTGCCGAAGGTAATCGAGAATATACCGCTGGATTAGTCGCAATTAACAGCATTTTGCAAATGTTGTTTTACAGCATTTATGCCTATGTTTTTATTACTTGGTTGCCGCCATTACTTGGTTTGAAAGGCTTTGAAGTCAATATTACCATCGCGCAAATCGCACAAAGTGTGGGTATTTATTTAGGTATTCCGTTTGCGGCGGGCATAATTAGTCGATTCGGTTTAGTTAAACTCAAAGGTGAAACATGGTATGAAACCGTTTATGTGCCGAAAATTTCACCGATTACCTTGATTGCATTACTTTCAACGATTGTTTTGATGTTTAGTTTGAAAGGCGAATTGATTATTTCAATTCCATTTGACGTGTTAAAAATTGCGACACCTTTGGCGATTTATTTTGCCATCATGTTTTTAGGAAGTTTTTGGCTTGCGCGTTACATTGAAAAAGATTACGCGAAAAATACCTCGATTGCTTTTACCGCCGCTGGCAATAATTTTGAATTAGCCATCGCTGTAGCAATTGGCGTATTTGGCATTAACAGCGGACAAGCCTTTGCAGGTGTCATCGGTCCATTGATTGAAGTGCCGGCGTTAATTTTGCTGGTCAATGTGGCATTTTGGTTTAAAGCAAAGTTTTATTAAAACCTCGGTTTCCCTGCAAACCGCCTGTGTGCAATGCAATAATGCGTATGCCGCGTGGGAAATGATTTTTGGCGATTAAATCATAAAGACCATACAACATTTTTCCCGTATAAACGGGTTCTAATTTAACACCGGTTTCGATTTCAAATCGCTGAATAAATAAGTGTAATTCCGGTGTTGTTTTAGCAAAACCGCCATGATGATAATTTAAATGAATTTGCCAATTATCACGCGGTTTGCCTAATAATTGCGCTACGTCATGATTTAAAAAAGCGGCATTTTTTAGTGCCGCAAAACCAAATACGGTTACATTCTCTGGCACCGTTTGAATCAATCCGGCTAACGTTGTGCCTGTTCCACAAGCCACACAAAGTACATCATAATCTTGCTGAATTTCGCTAACCAATTCATTAACACCTTGTAATGCCAATTCTGACGCGCCACCTTCTGACAACCAATAATCATGCTCGGTTAAATTAGGCAAACTGTTCCACATTTTATAGTTACGCAATAAACGGTAATCGCTACGCGAAACAAACTGCAATTTCATCCCAAAACTTTTCAAATCCTGCAACGTTGGCGTTTCAATTTCTTCGCCCCGAATTAAACCAACTGTTTTTAAATCTAACACTTTGCCAACGTAAGCCAGTGCATGTAAATGATTTGAATAGGCACCACCCATACTAATTAACGTGGATTTATTCATGGCGAGTGCATGATGAAGGTTATATTTTAATTTTCGCCATTTATTACCAGAAATAATCGGATGCAATAAATCATCTCGTTTTATCCATAATTCAATGCCATGCTTTTCTAAAAATGCTGAGTAAATGGGCGTTAAAACAGAGGGTGAAAAACTTTGTTCGAGTTGTTTAAGCCAGGTGTGCATAAAATCTATTCTTTAACGTGAGTGTTTGGTTAAAATGCCATAACTCTTTTATTTATCACAAGGAAAAAACATGATTAAAGTTGGAATTGTTGGCGGAACGGGTTACACGGGCGTGGAACTTTTACGGATTTTGGCATTGCATCCGAATGTAAAAATCACGGCTGTGACTTCGCGTTCTGATGTTGATATGCGTGTGGATGCGTTGTATCCAAATCTGCGTGGTTATTTAGCAGATTTAACGTTTTGCTCGCCAACAATCGATGCGTTGAAAAATTGTGATGTGGTTTTTTTTGCTACACCAAATGGCACGGCAATGCTTATGGCAAAAGAATTACTGGATTTAGGCATTAAAGTTATCGATTTATCCGCAGATTTTCGTTTAAAAAATGTGACGGAATGGGAGAAATGGTACGGTTTAACGCATGCCAGTTCAGATTTAATTGCCCAAGCCGTTTATGGTTTACCGGAAATTCATCGTGATGCCCTAAAAACAGCCGATTTAATTGCTTGTGCGGGTTGTTACCCAACAGCGGTGCAATTGGGTTTTTTGCCGTTATTAGAAAACGATTTGGTTGATACAAATAATCTAATTGCAGACGTGAAATCAGGTGTGAGCGGTGCGGGGCGTAAAGCAGAAATTGCCACACTGATGAGTGAAACCGGCGAAAGTTTCAAAGCCTATGCAGTCAGTGGGCATCGGCATTTACCTGAAATCACGCAAGGGCTAACGCTTATGGCAAAACAAACCGTTAATTTAACATTTGTGCCACATTTAACGCCGATGATTCGCGGTATTCATGCAACGTTATATAGCACGTTGACAAGTGAAATCAGCACTGAAAAATTGCAAAGTATTTATGAAAAACGTTACGCACAAGAAGAATTTGTCGATGTTTTACCATTCGGTACACATCCCGATACACGCAATGTGCGGGGCAGTAACCGTTGTCAAATCGCACTGCATGTGCCACAAAATGGAAAAACAGTGGTGATTTTGTCGGTCATTGATAATTTAGTAAAAGGCGCGGCAGGACAAGCGGTGCAAGCGATGAATGTGCGTTTTGATTTGCCTGAAAATCAAGGTTTAACCACGGTAGCGTTATATCCTTAAATTCTTGACTGCAAAACTAGGAATAGCCATAATCCAACGCATTTTTAATTTTCAATTTTTTATATTTTTACTATGACAACACCTATTATTTTTACAGACAGCGCGGCAACAAAAGTGCGCGAATTGATTGATGAAGAAGGCAATGCGAATTTGAAATTACGCGTTTATGTGTCTGGCGGCGGTTGCTCAGGTTTTCAATACGGTTTTACTTTCGATGAAGAAGTCAACGACGATGATACGCAAGTTGAAAAAAATGGCGTTACAGTTTTAGTTGATTCGATGAGCATCCCTTATTTGACGGGGGCAGAAATAGACTATAAAGAAGATTTATCAGGCTCACAATTTGTCATCCGAAACCCTAATGCAACCACAACATGCGGTTGTGGTTCCTCATTTTCAGCATAACGCATAATATCGCTGATAAAAACGCAATGATGCGTTATTATCGCGCGGCGTAAGGTTATTTGACCTTACCATCACTCATGGAGAAAAACTTAAATGACACAAGATGAATTAAAACGCAAAGTTGCCGAAGCGGCATTACCTTATATCAAAGGCGTGCCAGTTATTGGCGTAGGAACAGGCTCAACCGTTAATCACTTTATTGATTTTTTAGCCGATTTTAAAAATGATATTGAAGGCGCGGTTTCTAGTTCTGAAGCGAGTACCAAACGTTTAAAAGATTTAGGTATTCCTGTTTTAGATTTAAATGATGTGGGTACACTCGATATTTATGTCGATGGCGCAGACGAAGTTAATCCGCACAAACAATTGATTAAAGGCGGCGGCGCGGCATTAACACGCGAAAAAATTATTGCAGCGGCAAGTAAAAAATTCGTTTGTATTGCTGATGAAACAAAACTCGTTGATGTCTTGGGTAAATTCCCGTTACCTGTTGAAGTTGTGCCAATGGCGCGCAGTTATGTAGCGCGTGAACTTGTGAAATTAGGTGGTCAACCCATTTATCGTGAACATTGCATTACGGACAATCACAACGTGATTTTGGATGTTCATAATTTAAACATTATCGAACCGACAAAATTGGAAGAACTCATTAACAACATTACCGGTGTTGTTATGGTCGGTATTTTCTCAGCACGTCCTGCGGATGTGGTTCTGGTCAGCAAAGGCGACCAAATTATCACAATGTAATTCTCTTTTTGGAGTGCAAACGCGCGTTTGTACTCCAATTCAATTTATGCAATTTCCCCTCAATTCAAAATTATTCATCAATGACATACGATTTTTTTGCCACCACGCCCAAAGCACTCGAAGATATTTTAACCACCGAATTACGCACATTAGGTGTTACGCAATTGAAAGCCACGACCGCAGGCGTTGCTTTTTCAGGGGATTTAGAAACTGCATATCGCGTATGTTTATGGTCGCGTGTAGCGAATCGAGTTTTATTGCAATTGAGTAAATTTGAAGTTCGGTCGCAAAATGATTTATACGCAGCCGTGCAAAAAATCAATTGGTTTGAACATTTCAATGCCACAGACACTTTTGCCGTTTCATTTAGTGCAAAGAATTCGACCGTTATCACTAACAGTCATTTTGGCGCATTAAAAGTCAAAGACGCGATTGTTGACCAAATGCGAGCCAAATTCGGCACACGACCTAGCATTAACACGGAGCGTCCTCACATTCGCGTTAACGTGCATTTAAACGGTGAAAAAGCGGAATTAAGTTTAGATTTATCGGGCGAAAGTTTACACAGGCGTGGTTATCGCGATGTCAGTATTGAAGCTCCGATGAAAGAAAATTTAGCTGCGGCGATGTTATTGCGTTGCGGTTGGGCGAAAATGGCCGCCGAGGGTAAAACACTTTTAGACCCGATGTGTGGTTCGGGAACATTATTACTCGAAGGAGCAATGATTGCTACCGATTATGCGCCCGCGTTAGGACGTGATTATTTTGGTTTTTTAGGTTGGAAAAAACACGATAAAGAATGTTGGCAAAATCTGCGGCGCGATGCGGAATGGCGCAAAATTGTCGGTATAAAAAAATTACCGATGATTGTCGGTTTTGACAAAAATAAAAATACCGTTAATACCGCTTTGGCACACGTTGCCAACGCGGTTTTTCAAGGAAAAATCCACATTGAACGCCGCGATATTTTAGATGCAAAACCGCCTGAAAGTTGGACTGCGGGATTAGTCGTTTGTAATCCGCCTTATGGTGAACGATTGGGCGATGAAGCAGAAACCGCTGTGTTATATGAACAATTCGGACAAACATTAAAAAATAATTTCGTTGGTTGGCAAGCGGCGTTAATTATTAGTAATCCAGAATTGGGTTTTCGTTTAGGAATTCGCTCACAAAAACCGATTACCTTGTTTAACGGCGCGTTGGAATGTCGATTATTACGTTTGTCGATTGAAGAAAAAACGTTTTTTATTCCCAAAGAAAGAACAGTCGAAGAACGAATTGAACACGTTATCGAAGTTGCCGAACAACTACATGAAGAACCTAGAATAAAAGAGGATTTAACGCCAGTTGAACCTGCGCCGATGTTTGCCAATCGGTTACAGAAAAATCTAAAAAAATTATCGAAATGGGCAAAACAAAATAATGTATTTGCCTATCGCGTTTATGATGCAGATTTGCCTGAATACGCGGTGGCAATTGATATTTATCACAGCGACAAAACGTGGGTAAATGTTCAAGAATACGAACCACCTAAAAGCGTTGACCAACATAAAGCCGATATGCGTTTAGCCAGTTTGCTAGCAGAAATTCCAAACGTGTTGAATGTGCCAAAAGAACAGGTTTTGTTAAGAATTCGCCGTAAACAACGTAGCACTGACCAATATGAAAAACAGGCAGAATCGGATGTATTTCATGAAGTTATCGAAGGTGGTTGCAAATTATTAGTGAATTTTGAAAATTATTTAGATACCGGCTTATTTTTAGATCATCGTCCGATTCGTTTGCAAATCCAAAAACAAGCACAAGGTAAACGCTTTTTGAATTTGTTTGCTTACACAGGCAGTGCAACTGTTCATGCGGCAGTTGGTGGCGCGACAGTGACGACAACGGTAGATATGTCAAATACTTATTTACAATGGGCAAAAAATAATCTCGCCTTGAATTCAACGGCTGGACGACATGAATTTATCCAAGCCGATTGTGTGGAATGGTTAGAAAACGAAGCTAAAAAAGCGGCTCGTCAATACGATTTGATTTTTCTAGATCCACCGACGTTTTCCAATTCAAAACGTATGGATGAAATTTTTGATGTGCAGCGCGATTACATTCAATTGATTCGACATGCAACAAAATTACTTACACCCGATGGCGTGTTGTATTTTTCTACAAATTTTAGAAAATTTAAGTTTGATGAAAATATTTTTAAAAATTTAAAAATTACCGATATTACCACAGGAACAATTCCCGAAGATTTTGTTCGCAATCAGAAAATTCACTATTGTTGGAAAATTACCAAGATGTAACACGTTTTCATCTTTGGTTATGCTACAATTTGCACCTTATAATTCACACACTTAAAGGAAAAATCACAAGATGGCAAAAGAAGATCAAATTGAAATGGAAGGTAAGGTTATCGACACCTTGCCAAATACGATGTTTCGCGTTCAGTTAGAAAATGGTCACATCGTTACCGCTCACATTTCTGGCAAAATGCGTAAACACTATATTCGTATTCTCACCGGCGATAGCGTCAAAGTTGAAATGACTCCTTACGATTTAACCAAAGGTCGTATCACTTTCCGAGTACGTTAGTTTCTGCCAACGTACTCGTCGTCTAAGCGGTTAATCTGTTACCAGCATTTCGAGACTTTCAATCGTAAATGCTAATTCGTTATTTTCCACACTAATTCTGACATGCCCCCCGTGCGCGAGTTCGCCAAAAAGTAAATCATTGGCTAACGGTTTTTTGATACTTTCTTGAATCAATCGCGCCATTGGGCGTGCGCCTAATTTGGCATCGCAACCATTTTCAGCGAGCCATAAACGCGCTTTCGTATCGAGCGTTAAGGTCACATTTTTGTCAGCAAGCAGCGTTTCGAGTTCAAAAATAAACTTATCCACCACATGACCCACAACGTTAATATCTAACGGTTTGAATTGAATAATGGCATCTAAACGATTACGGAATTCTGGCGTAAACCCTTTTTCAATGACTTTCAAACTATCACTTGTATGATCTTGCAGTGTAAAGCCCATCGACGCGCGACTGCCC
>DALYHZ010000070.1:0-10651 GCA_031970635.1 Methylococcaceae bacterium
CGCATGGGTAGAATCGCTTGGCGCATTATTAGGTGTTGTTCCGCCGCATAAATGGAAAAGTGAAAATAAAATCATGGCGTTGCAACAAGTCGATGTGTTAGGCAAAAAGGTATTGGAATTACAAGATTTACATGGGCAAATTCAAAAAGAAAATACAGAGAATGCTGTGATGGTGCGCTGGATTAGTCAAATGAAAGGCGAAAATAGCAAAGTCGTTTTTTTAGATACGCACACCCAAGAAAGTACAGAGCCATTATTTTTAAAAATAAATCAACATCTCAAAGGCGAAGACAAAAATACGAAATTGATATTGATTGCACGATTACTGGAAAACTTAGAATAAACAAAATAAAAAATTCGTCCGAACAAAAATATCACGTTTACCATTATTTATTGGAACACTCATGACTTCAACTCAAAAAACAGTACGCCATTTACTTGGCATTTCAGGCGGAAAAGACAGTGCGGCACTCGCAATTTATATGCGTGACCGTGTACCTGAAATGGAATATTTTTTTGCCGATACGGGAGCTGAACTTCCTGAAACGCTTGAGTTTGTCGATCAAATGGCAGCCTATTTAGGAAAAACCATTACACGCATTAACGGTGGGCGGGATTTTGAACATTATTTGAAATTAAATGGTAATAGTTTGCCTACCGCGCATTTTCGTTGGTGTACGGCAAATTTAAAATTGAAGCCTTTTGAAGACTATGTCGGTCATGACTCAGTAATAACGTATGTTGCCATTCGTGCCGATGAACAACATCGCACAGGTTATATTTCCACAAAACCCAATATTACGGCATGTTACCCATTTAAAGATGATGGGTTAGATATTGAAGACATTAAAAAAATTCTCGACGATTCGGGTTTAGGTATGCCGAAATATTATGAATGGCGTAGTCGCTCTGGTTGTTATTTTTGTTTTTATCAACGACGAATCGAATGGGTCGGATTAGCCGAACATCATCCTGAATATTTTGAAAAAGCCAAAAAATTTGAAACGGATCATAAAAATTTAGGACATAAATTCACTTGGGTTGAAGGCGAATCGCTTGATGAAATTTTGGCTCGCAAAGATAAAATCAAAGCAGAACATCAAATTTGGCTTTTAAAACAAGAAGAAAAGAAAAAGAAACCTAAAACTTTATTGCAGTCGTTAGACATAGATGATGAAGAGGATGAAGGTTGTTTAATTTGTTTCAAATAGGAGTGCGTCATGGCACTGATTAACAATGAAGGTGAACCCGTTTCCCGCGCGTGGGTTAGTAAAGCACTCAGCATCCTTAAAACAGACAAAGAAATTTTTTCGACTTCCAATATGCGCCGCGCTCGGCTTGAATTTATTGCAGGTAAAAATAGATTAGTAACGATTAAGTTGCCGCAAATCTTATTCAAAATGGTAAAAATTCACGCGAAAAAGAATTAACAAATTTTGGTTTGTGCGTTTTGGAAATGGACCCAAAATTAGAAAAATCGTCAACGTGGTGGGCGTTTCATTTAGCAACGTGTTTTTCAAACGAGAGTGAGCCTTACAAGAGTTTTTTTCTAAATTTAGACACGCTTTCAAAAGACTGGTCAAAATCAAAAGACATCATTTTGAAAACAAAAAGCGCGTTAAAACAAGAAAATGGTGATGCTTATTCAGATGACACGCTTGACAAATTATTTCGCGGTGTACGTCTAATGTTTCAAGATGACCATCCACTTGCTGATTTAGGTTTGATTGAGCTCCGTAAAAATCACGCAGAAGATAAACAAATTTATATGCGTTTAGGTTCGCCAAAATTGACTAATGAAATCATTGCGCATGCTTTGGCGATGTTGCGTTTTCACGTTTTTAAAAAACGAAGCACAGTTGATTTTTCGGAATTGATTAAAGCGGGCTTACCCCATTTTTTATGTTGTTCACCTGAAACATTACGTTTGCATTTGCGCCGAATGAATCAAGCCAACGATTGGAAAAATTGTTTTAGTTTCACAGAAGCGGTGAATTTAGATTCCATTTCGTTTGAACACGAGTGTGAACCGGATAAAACCTTAGTGAGATTACTTAATAGCGGTAATGATACTTGGCTTTAAGGCGATAAAAATGACATGCCCTATTTCTAAAATACTGGTTGAAAATAGACTATGACATCACCTTTTGAACTTACTATCAAAACCATTCTTATCGAATCTCACGCACCGACACAGCGTTATTGCAATCTTGGTTTTTCAAGCAAAGATTTTGTGGTGTTGAATCAAATTTCACAAACATTAAAAATGCTGTTACCAGATTACACCTTTTGGGATGGACATCAGCCAACTTTAAATAATGCACCGCCTTCAAGTGCTTCACATTGGGCGTTTATTGATCAGGTTTTTGATATTTCGCATACCGGAGTGATTTTAAATGAACCTTATTTTTGGTTATCGCGCTGGCAAATTTTGGAACAACAAGCCTTTTGGTCTGCATTAAGTACCCGTTTTGGTGGTCATAATGTCATTGTAGTATTTGTTGAAAGTCATACTTTTGCACAAATCAACCAACATTATCTTTATCCAAAAACATTAGATTCCATACCAATGACGGTATGGCTTTCAACTAAAATTGCCTTGACTTAAAACTAAAGAGTTTGACATGCAATTAAGTGATTTAATTCAAATTAACACGCGTTCTGCTGATGCGGCTGTCAATTTAGCGCATGGTTTAAACAATCATCACTTGATTGAAAATTTTTCACCGACTAAAGCCACTGCCATTGTTCTAAAGCATTTGCAAGAGTCCGTTTTGCCTACTGCACAGCAACAGAATAGAGCATTAAATATTTATGGCAGTTATGGTTCTGGAAAAAGTCATTTATCAGTTGTCATTGCCCAACTTCTGCGAGATGGTTGTGGCGATATGTCATTTCATCATTTCTTTGAGCAATTACACCATTTCGGTGAAACACAACTTGCCGAAAACCTAAAAAATACTTTTCTTGCTAAAGATGATAAAGATGCAAAACCTTATTTACTCGTATCTTTGGAAGGTCAGGGATTACCATCAATGGGTTCAGTACTGATTAAAGAACTGTATGATGCAATAAAACGTCACCACCTTAATCCGACTGAAATTTTACCGGAGACAGAATACGACATCTGTATTAAACGATTTGAAGAAATTTGTCGTAACTCACCTGAGCTGGCAAATGCAGAGTTAGCACAATGGCATTTAGGAAAGGATTATGTGAGGACGACTAATATGTTAGATGCACTAAAATCACTCAATCCTGATTCATTGGAAACTTTTAAACAATGGCACAAAGCGGTTTGTTTAGGCAGTGAATTTAATCCCATAAATGCAGGTGGATGTAATTTTATTCGTGCTTATGCTGAAGCGGGTAAAAATTTAGCTGAAAATCATTCATTTGCTGGCATTTTGATTATTTGGGATGAATTTGGCGGTGCATTAGAAGATTTACTTCGTAATCCAAATCGTAATGCAAATAGTGAAATTTTAGAGCTTCAACAGTTTGTTGAAACCGTTTGCAAACCTGCACAAGGTCACACCATTTTTATTGGTTTAACGCATGTTTCCCTTGAACAATATGGTGTGCGTATGAATTGTGATGAAGCATTAAAAAATCGCTTAGAAACCATTTTAGGGCGTTTTAAACCTTTCAAAATCGAATTATCTGCCGCTGAAACGGAAGGCTATCACTTACTTGGCATGCAAAAATCGTGGACTGATTACGGAAAAGAACAAGTAACACAATTTAAAGTCAATCAAGAAAATGTTGTTACGGTTTGCAGTACATTACCTTTGTTCAAAAATTTAGGACTGCACTTAACGCAAGTCAGCGATGAAATTTATCCATTACACCCTGTTATGGCGGCTGGATTGTTTGGTTTATCGGCACTAGCGCAAGCAACGCGCACTGCGCTGACTTTTTTTCGAGATAATCAAGAAATGATTAACGCTGGCGTAATTAGTACACGAGGACTTTTTACCGATGAGTTAATTCGCTTACCTAAATTGGTCGATTATTACGGTGATGCGATTAAAAAACATAAATCACATGAATTTGAACGTTATCTGCGAGCGGTTAGCAAAATTCCTATCATGGAATCAAGCGGTAAACGCGATATTTTGAAATTGTTATTGCTTGCCGAATTTCTTGGTGAAAATTTTCAAGCCAATGAAACATTTTTAGCCTGTGCGCTTTATGACACAGAACCTGTTTTAGCATTGAATTTACACGCGGATCTCAATTATTTATCAAAACAACTGCAGCTCATTTGGAAACATGATACGACCGGACAATGGGCATTGCAGGATAATTCTGGTGTAAATATTGAAGAATTGATTGAAAAAAAATTGAATCATTTTGCAGGTCAAAATGCAGCGACGTTGTTTCACAAACAAACTGAAATGCGAGAAGATCTGCTGCCGATGCTTGGAGTGCATGGATTAGAACCTTCGCCGTGTGGAATTGTTCGCTCATATCAGGTCAGTTTACTTTCATTGCCTATTCAAAACACGTTGAAATTAAATAATTCGTTAATTAGTGGGCAAGTTTATTTAGTGTTAGGCGATGACTCTGTTGCTATCGAAAATATAAAAACTCAAATTCAAGAGATCGAAAATAGCAATATTTTCTTTTGGTTGCCAACACATGGCATTTTAAGCGAGACGGTTAATTACGAAGGGCATGATTTTAAATTCACCGCGTTATTGCACCGTTATCTTGCCATTGAATTATTGCTAAAAGAAAAAACCGCATCGGCTGATTTACGCCGTCAAGTCAAAGCAAAATTAGATCGTACACGCGATGACTTACTTAAAATGCTACAAATCTTTTTTGGTCGTGAAGGATTGAACAGCGGTAAAAGTGAAATTATTCAAGCAGGAACGGCACATTCGCTAAATTGTAAAAGTTGGTATGAGTTTAAACACTTTTTGTGCAAAACCATTCAAGCTGGCTATTACAAAGAAATTCCTATTCGTGCAAATAACATGAATGTGTTAAATGATGAAAATTACACTGGAAAAGCAAAAATTTTAAAAATTGTTGAACGTATTTTAGAGTTTGATACACATCCCACTTATCAAACGGATTTACTTGGTGAAGTTGATACGAGCGAATCTGCGGCTTTAATTGAAGGTACTTTAGGTGTAAATAATTTATTTATTCGGCGCAAATTCGATTCGTGGGATATTAAAACGGTTAATGAAGCAGATGGAAACATTTACGAAGTGTTGAAAGTATTACATGACACTTTTGTTCGCAAACGTGAAAAAGATTACAGCATTGTTGAATTGCGTGAAAAATTGATTGCACCACCTTATGGAATTCCTGCTTGTAATTTGGCTATTTTAGCGGCAGTTGCAATTCGCCATGACGTAAAACGGATACGTTTTCGTAATTGTCATAATGAAACAGATTTTGCAAAAAATTTAACGGCGGCGTTTGTCAAAGACAGTAAAATGACCATTCGACTGCATGAATTTACTACAAAGCAAATCGCCCTATTAAAAGAAGTGGCAAATTATTTTGACCTTTTCCCTGAACTCCAACAAACAGAAGAAGAATTTTTCGGTGTGACGATTGCAAAATTACGTGCCTTTATTTCAAATAAATCAGAGTCCATTAAGCAATCGCCAAAACTACATTCACACAGCAAAGAGTTAGTAAAACTTTTTCATGCTGTGGGAAAAACACAACAAGAAATAGCGGATAAATTGTTGGAATTATTCGATGGTGATGAAAATACCGCCACGTTATTGAAAACTGCGCTTAATGATTTTGCACGACTCGAAGATGAAAAACGTTTTGAAATCGAGCAAAGTTGGAAAAAATTTTTAACTCAAATTGAACCTTATAAAATGGATTTAATTGCACGGTTAACGCATGAAAAAGCCAGTGAATCCGCTAAAAAAGTGGGCGAATTGTTAAGACAAATTATACCTGTTACGCCAAATGACTTAACAACAGCCTTATTAAATTTAGATTTTAAAAAATGTGAAGAATCTCATATTTTCAAATGTCAGTGGCAATTAGAAATATTAGCGGATTATTTTCCTCCTCCTCCTTCTTTGTCTGAACCACGTTCAGTTTTTGAAAACAATGAAGCTAAAGTTGAAAATTTTTCAGCTATTCAAAATTTAACACGTCAATTACATCATCAAATTCGCCAATCGAATTTATCTAACGAAATAATTAAACGGGCTTTGCAACAGTTATTAACCGAATATGAGTAATTTATGACGGTGCAGTTTATTTTAGATTATTTTGAAATTGATACAGAACACGCATTAGAAGTCGAATCCACCGAAGAGGCTATCACAATAGCAATGACGCAGATTTGGCATAATTTATCAAAACCATCTGAACAGTTACTTCGCATACGTTTAAAAACACCTGCATTATTTAAACGTTTTGAATATTTTGAAGGTGTAAATCATGTTTTGCCAACACAGCAATTGATTCCACGTTTATTACTGTCAGAAAAATTAAAAATACTATTACCAGAATGGCTTTCAAATGAATATATTGTGGCATTAGGATTATTGAAAAACTCTAATTTTGAAAATGGTTTTGATTCTTTCGAAAAAAATTTATTGTACGCTTGTGACAAGGCGTTAATTTTAGGAACAAATTTTACAGATTTTATTTTTGCTTTACGCGCTCAACCCTTCAAATTCTTCGCACTCCTTGAAAACAGGGAAATTAAAAATCATTTACTGGCACACCTTGAATTTGATTTAAATCTCAGCAAAAAAACAGCAGATGTTTTGCTTGTTTCATTATATGAGACAAATGATGTGGCTGTTTTTTTAGACACACTCGCTTATCAACAACATTTATTGTATTTGCGGCAATTTGTATTGCGTTATAAGCTGGAGATTGCCTTACCCGCATTAGCATTATCGTCTGATTTGGCAACATTACCACTGTTGACTTTAAGTGAATCTGAAGCCTTTAATTTAGCCAATCATTTTACTGACGTTTTAAATGCAACGGTGCGAAAAGTCTTTGCTGAAAGTTTACCGGCTGAAATATTAGCTGAATTATTGATGGTCGATTGTTCAAGGCTATGGTGTGAATTAAATGATTTAATCGATGCACATCCCGAACTTATTAGCAAAACATTGGTACAAAAAATAACTACGTTTTCAAGTGTCGATGCGATAGCGTTGGCTGAAAAATTAAAACAAAATACTTGTTCTTTGTTAGCTAAAACGGCGAATATTGAAGACGTTTTAAAGTGGATAGAGGATTATTTTAAATATTGTCGCCACGCTTTTTTACATAAACAGCCTCTTGATGAAGCAATTAACCTCAGTTTTACACATTGGTTATTGTCTCAAACCGCTCGAATTGCATATTCTAAAGCATCGTGGCTGCGGTGCTCACAACAAATAACTCAATTTTTACAAATACCAGATTATGCCGTTGTGGTAATCATGGTCGATGCGTTATCGGCCATAAATAAAGATATATTGCTTGCTGAATTAGAATGTTTACAACAAGAAAACCTAACGCTGGTGTCTGAAACACTATTCGCACCTTTGCCAACCTTAACGGAAATTGGAAAACTCGCGGTTTTAACAGGAAAACCTACTTCACAATTACCAAAAGACCACGAAACGGCATTGCGCGAAACGTATCAATCTTTTTTACCTGAAACGCAATCGCTTAAAGTAGGACGAAGCTGGCATGGGTCAGCAAATGAAACATTAAACGCACAGACAAAATTATTGGTTATTTTTGAAAATGAATTAGATGAACGATTGCATAATGGTTCGAGTTTTCAAAAACACCGCGATGAGTTAGTTTCAATTACGCAACAAATAAAACTGAAAATAAAAAAACTTGCTAAAGATGCACATTATAACGGACGAGAAATTGTATTTTTTATCACAGCAGACCACGGTATGACCGTCACACAAGAGTTTTATACTGGTGAGCCATTAGGTGAAAATAAAGAACGCTGTTTCAAACTCAAATCAGAGTCTATCGAATTGCCTGAAGATTTTGTAAGAATAGATAATTATGCAATTCCTAAAAAACGTTTACGCCTAACACCTGCTGCAAAATTTACGCATGGCGGTTTAACGCCTGAAGAAGTTTTAATTCCTTTTATCACATTAACCACAAAAAAATCGTCGTTACCTAAAACGAATATTGAAATAACACTTAATGATAAACACGCTCAACCCATTAGCGATAAACAATGGCAAATTGATTTACGCTTAACTTCAAATGTTTTAGCAAACGATATTCAAATGAGTATTAAAGATGCGCTCTTTTCAGGTTTTGAAAAAATAGACAGTTTACGCGCGAACAAAAGCCAAAACGTTGTTTTTCGATTTTCATCTAAGCAGAAACAAGAAGGTTTAATTCCAATAGAATTTGTCATTTCATATCAGGGGTTAACGACTAAGGAACAATTCACAAAATTTCTTGATATAAATTTTGTTGCACCATAATGTTAAAAATTTTCTAATGTGAAAATACAAAAAAATCCGTTTTATTGCGCAGGTGAGGTTGGTGGAACAAATGAAAATATATGGAAAAACGGTTTTAAATCATACCTATTGGCATTGTAGTTTAACGCCTCAACAACCCGATTTTGTAAAAGAAAAAATTATTGTTGCTGAACAATTAGCCAGTCTTGTTGAAAATCAAGATTATACGGTTATCAAATTCAATCATCAGGGCGATACGTTATCATTATTAAATTATCCTGATTTTTTTGATGAGCCATTTCCCGAATTACATACCAGTTGGTTTATTGATTTAAAAAGTCAGCGTATTGAAAAACGCAGTTACGCGCAATCCACTAATCCGCCTATTTTACATCGTAAAGAAAACTTACTTCCCACGCATTATCCTAAAAGAGCTGAATACGAAACCTTAACAAAAATTTCAGAAAATCTAGGTTTATTTGATAACACACGCACTATCGGTTTTAAACAAACATGGCTGAATTTAATTGCTCAAAAAGGCTTTCAACTTGTTGGAAATGAATTTATCCCGCTTGCCAATATTGAAAATACGGAAGAATTTTGTGACGTTAAATTAGATACGGAAATCGCACGTCATCGCACAGCCTTATCACGCACAAATTTATCCGCGCCGATGCAATGTTTAGCGCGGCATGGTTTTCTAAATGGCGAACGAAATATTTTTGATTACGGGTGTGGCAAAGGCGATGACGTTCGTAATCTAGTTGAAAATAACATTAACGCCTCAGGCTGGGATCCATATTTTGCACCAGACAATCCAAAACAATGTGCCGCCATTGTTAATTTAGGATTTGTCATTAACGTCATTGAAAATTATGAAGAGCGTTTATTCGCATTACAAAGCGCGTTTGCATTAGCAACAGAATTACTCGTTGTGTCAGCAATGCTCGTAAATCAGAATGCCTTTAACGGTGAGCGGTTAAATGATGGTGTTAGAACACAACGTAACACTTTTCAAAAATATTACACACAAGCGGAATTAAAAGATTTTTTGAACGAAGTATTAAGTGTTGAAGCAATACCTGTTGCACCAGGAATTTTTTTCATTTTCAAAGACACTTATCAAGAACAACGCTTTTTACTTAATCGACAACGTTCACATCGAAATATATTGCGTATTTCGTATCGGAAATTGTCCTCAGAGCCACGTTTATCGCGTGATGAAAAAAAATTTCTCGCAACACAACCGTTATTAAATGCACTTTGGCAACAAACGTTAAATTTTGGACGCTTGCCTGAAAAAAGTGAAATCTCAAATTTAGTAGAATTAACGTCTGCATTCGGTACGGTAAGTAAAGCCTTTCAATTTATGCTTTCCCATTTTGATAAAGCGTTATTAGAACAAGCACGAAACGAAAGAATAGGGGATTTGCTGACTTATTTTGCGTTACAAACGTTTTCTGCACGGCGACCTTACAAGCATTTAGAAGATTTTTTACAGCGTGACATTAAAGCTTTTTTTGGTGATTACAAAAATGCCATTGCAGCCGCACAAACACTTTTATTCCAAATCAGTAATGCCGAATTGATTGCTCAGCATTGTCAAGCCGTTGCAGAATTAGGTTTGGGTTATCTTGATAATGATGGCGCGTTGCATTTGCACACGCGCTTAATTGAGCGTTTGCCTGCGTTACTTAGAATTTATATCGGTTGTGGCACAATTTTATATGGCGATATTGAGCAAGCCGATTTAGTTAAAATTCACAGTCGGTCAGGCAAACTCAGTGTTTTACGTTATGACGATTTCGATAATCAACCGCTTCCTAAATTACTTGAACGTATAAAAATTAGTCTAAAAGAACAAATATTTGATGTTTTTCAATATGGCGGTGATTACGAATCCACCTATTTGTATTTAAAATCGCGCTACATTAACGAAGAGTTTTCAAATTATGCCGAACAATTAGCATTTGATGAGCACTTAGAAGCCTTAAATTTAATTGATTTGACAGGGCATGGCGATAAACCACCCATTTTTGCACAAAAATTAAAAGTGGCGCGTTGGGAAATTAACGGTTTTCAATTACAGCGTTTACAAACCTTGCCGGATTTAGATGAATTATGTGGCGAATTTTTAACTTATCGACAATTGATTGAATGCGGTGAAACGCAAGCTGTGACGCAATTTGCTAATTTACCAAAACAACCGG